>CANCFZ010000004.1 GCA_947377425.1 Flavobacteriaceae bacterium | reverse complement strand
TCCATTCATTCCCGAGCTCATTCCATTCATTCCCGAGCTCACTCCACGCGTTCCCGACAAAAACATACAATTTTAAATTCAAAAACGCAATGTTTACGGCACTTCCCAGCGTTTTTAAAAAGCACAAATAAAACACCTCTTTAACATTTAATTATGTTAAAATGCTAAAAATCAGTTAAATAAATACATTTTCACAATATAAAAAATACGAATCAAATAAAAAATCAGTTATAAGAAAATAAAACATTTAATAACATTTAAAACATTTAAAACATGAAAAGAATCGAAGAAAAAAAATTAAGCATGTACGAAGTAACACGTGATTTACTTCAAGTAACAGACTCGGTAATTATCGATGCAATGCCACAAATGGTAGAGTACAAAACCAATTTGGAAAGCAACATCATTTCAATTACTAATTATGGTAGCTCTCAAAGCCTAAACCGCAAAGGGATTGCAAACGACAAAGATTCACTAAGAAACATAGCAATCACCAAAGCATCCGATGTTGCTAGAAGAGTGCAAGGCTATGCAGTAAATACTAACAACTTAGTACTATTAAAAGAAGTAAAATACACAAGTCCTCAACTACGCAGATTAGCAGACAACATTCTAGTAATCGTCTGCAACATCATCTACGACAAAGCAAAAGCTCACATTCCAGACTTAGCACATTATGGAGTAGACGACCCTGTTATAATAGACTTAAGAAAAGCTATTGATAAATTTGATGTATCAATCCCAAAACCAAGAACAGGCATCGTAACAAAAAAAATTGCTACAATGACACTAAAACAGTTGTTCAACACAACAGATACCATGCTAAAAGACCACATGGATGTATTAGTAGGAGTTATAAAAGACGCCTATCCAGAGTTCTACGCCAGCTACACCAGCAGCCGAAAAGTCATAAACCCAGGCACACACCCTTTAGCAATCCGTTGCCTAGTAGTCGACGACTCGAACAACCCAATCTCTGGAGTAACAGCAATTGCAGGAGACAACATGGCAACATTTAAAACAAAAACAAAAGGACACTTCTACGTAAAAACCTTCCCACAAGGAACCTATCAATTCTCATTCTCAAAAGAAGGCTACGAAACACAACCAGTTACAATAATAGTAGCCAACGGAGAAAGAACAGACCTAAAAGTAACATTAGCCGCTATCGCTCAATTAAACAAAGCAAGCTAATGCCTCCACACAACCCAACTTAAAATCCGTTTTGTAACCCAAAACGGATTTTTTCATTTATAAAATCACTTAGAGTTAAATAGTTCGTATAGTGGACAAAGTGCTTTTGCAATCCAGACAAAGTAAAAAATAATAACCCAAATTTTCAACGATTAAATGGTTAAGATTTTTTTATATTTGTTAAAATAAAATGCTTTCAATTAAGGTTTATTTATACAAAGCAAAATCTTATGAACAAACCAACTACCACAACAGAATACATTGCAACATTCCCAAAAGACATTCAATTACTATTGAATACAATGCGTGCAACCATAAAAACAGTAGCGCCCAAAGCAGAAGAAAGTATCAGTTATGGCATGCCAGCGTATAAATTGTTTAAGAAACCACTAGTGTATTTTGCAGGATATAAAAATCACATTGGATTTTATGCTACACCAACAGGTCATGAAGAATTCAATGCGGAATTATCGAAATATAAACAAGGAAAAGGGTCAGTACAATTTCCAATAAACGAGCCGTTACCATTAGATTTGATAACAAGAATAGTACAATTTAGAGTAGAAGAAACAACAAGAAATTTAAAAAGTATACACTAAACTCCTTTTAATCCATCAATCAAAGCATCAATATCTTCCTTGGTGTTATAATGACTGAATGAAATGCGGAGACTTGGTTTCTTCAAATCACCATCTTCAAGGATTTCTGCTAAAACATGAGAGGGTTTTATACTACCACTTTGGCAAGCACTACCACGAGAAACGGCAATACCTTTCATATCCAAGTTGAACAATATCATCGCAGTTTTATCTTCTGAAAAAGGCAACAATACATTCAAAATATTATAGAATGTATCTGTTCCATTCACTTTGATATCAGTAAAATTGGCAATCAATTGGGCTTCACAATAGCTTTTTAAATTGGCAATATCTTTTCTTTCGGAATTCAAAAATTCATAAGATAATTCCAATGCCTTAGCCATTCCAGCCACTTGATGCACAGCTTCCGTTCCTGCACGAAGTCCTTTTTCTTGTTCACCGCCAAAAAGAATTGGTTGTAAAACAATACCTTTTTTTACATAGGCAAATCCAGCACCTTTTGGTCCGTGAAATTTATGGGCGCTTGCTACAACAAAATCAACAGGTAGTTCATTCAAATTAAATTCCGTTTTTCCAACAGATTGCACAGTATCACAATGAAATAGAGCATTGTGTTGATGACAAATTCTTCCTGTTTTCTCAATATCTAAAACAGTTCCAATTTCATTATTAACGTGCATTAGCGTTACTAACGTTTTTCCTTCTTTTGAAAGCAAATCCACTAAATGTGTCATATCGATAGCGCCATTTGGAAGAATATTTACAAAATCAACTTCAATAGTATGCTTGTTTTGTAAATGCCTAACCGTATATAAAGTTGCATGATGCTCAATCTTGCTGGTAATGATACGTTGAACGTGTAAATCTTTTACAGCACTTTTAAGAATCCAATTGGTAGCTTCGGTTGCGTTTGAAGTAAAAATAATTTCCTGAGCATTACAACCCATCAATTTAGCAATTGACTTTCTAGAAGTTTCCAAAACCGTTTTAGCACTTCGTCCAAAACTATGTGTTGAGGAAGGATTTCCAAAATCATTTTGAAGCACATTCATCATTTCGGAAATCACTTCCTGACGAAGTGGAGTAGTTGCTGCGTTATCGAGATATATTTTTTTCATGGAGAATTTTGAAAGGCAAAGTTAAAATTTCAGAGGCGATTATTTGGTATTTTGTTTAAAATAAATTTCGGTTGCACCTGATCCATATTTTTGATAATTGGCATCTTGGAACGAAATGTTGTCATAATTCTTCAACATAAAATCAAGCTCAGCTTTTAAAACTCCTTCGCCAACACCATGTATAAAAACGATTTTCGGAATGCGATTTTTGATAGCAAATTCGATGTGTCGTTTTGCTGTTTCTGTTTGAATAGTTAAGATGTCATAGTTGTTCATTCCACGTGGATTTTTTACTAATTTTTCAATATGTAAATCAAACTCAGGAACGCCTCTTTCAATTTTATCCGACTTAAAAACTGGACTGTTTTGTTTTTTTGAAGGCTGGCTATCGTTATTTATTTTATCTAATGTATCACTTTTCTTAATCGAATTTAATTGACTGGTATTGTTTATTTTAATCAATTCATTGACAAAATAAGTCATCGGAAATCCATCGATAGTTTCGAGTGTAATTTCATTATTTTTAATTCCTATCACTACTCCGTCGATGGCATCATCAAGCACCGAAACTTTGTCGCCAATATTAAATACTTGTGTTGTCATCTTCGTTGTCTTTAGGTGGGATTTTTGCTGATAATTTCATCATACCAAATATAAAAATAGCGATGCAAATTACCGTAATATATACATTTGGTTTTGGAGAATTTTGTTGATAGAAAGCACCAAAAACTGCAATAATCATTATCGGAATAAAAAACTTTTTCATGTTGTCATTTTAAAATCCAAAAATAGAAAACTTAAATTAGTTTGAGGGTTTTTAATTATTTATTTGTAAAATTGTCAAAGAAAAGAATACTATGGAAAAATACATGTTGCCTTGTATGTTCAAAAAAATGTTTGGTGTAGATTGCATCGGATGCGGCATACAGCGTTCCATAAATTTTATCTTACATGGAGAATTTGAAAAAGCATTTTTTATATTTCCGGCCATTTATACCACAATTCTTTTCTTCCTTTCAATTGCTTTATTCGTAATTGACAAAAAACATAATTATCAAAAAATAGTTATTTCATTGGCAATTGTCAATGCTTTAATAATGATAGTTTCGTATGTTTACAAAATGAGATTTCTTTTCTAACTATAAATTTAAAAAACAATGGAAAACCAAAAATTACCAAATGCCACCGCCGCACTAGTATTAGGAATAGTATCAATTTTAACCTGCTGTTGTTATGGCGTGTTTGGATTGGCTTTAGGAATTGTCGGATTAGTATTAACCCATAAAGATTTAATTCTTTACAATCAATTTCCTGAGCGATTTGACAACTATAAAAACTTAAATACAGGCAAAATACTGTGCATCATTGGAATTATAATTAATGCTATATCACTTCTATACTTCATTTGGATAATAAAAATGATTGGACTAGACGCTTTGAGCGATCCTGCTTTATTACAGGAACGTATGAAAGATTTACAAAATCTTCATTAAAAACAAAAGCCGCTTTAATTATTGAAATTAAAGCGGCTTTTTTTTGTTAAGAAAAAAATCTAATTACTTTTCAAATTGCTTTAATGTTTTGATAATAATCGAAACGCAATCCATTAATTGCTCTTCATTCATTACTAATGGCGGAGCAAAACGAATGATGTTTCCGTGCGTTGGTTTAGCCAATAAGCCGTTATCTCTTAAAGCCATACAAATATTCCAAGCAGTATCACTTTCTTCAGTATCGTTGATTACTATAGCATTCAACAATCCTTTGCCGCGAACTAAAGTTGCAATAGTAGAAGTTTTTATAAATTCAGCTATCTTTTCTCTGAAGATTTTACCCAATCGACGTGCATTTTGAGATAATTTCTCTTCATTAACCACATCCAAAGCTGCAATTGCAACCGCGCCAGCAATAGGATTTCCACCAAAAGTAGATCCATGTTGTCCGGGTTTAATTACATTCATAATATGATCGTTTGCCAAAACTGCCGATACTGGATAAGCACCACCAGACAAAGCTTTACCTAATATCAAAATATCTGGAGCTACATAAGTCGCTTGTTTTTCACAAGCATTTTCACAAGTACAATTTCCGCAAACAGCCAAAATCGAACCTGTTCTTGCAATTCCGGTTTGAACCTCATCGGCAATAAATAAAACATTGTTTGTTGCACAAAGTGCTTTCGCTTTCGCTAAATAATCTTCTGCCGGAACATAAACTCCAGCTTCGCCTTGAATTGGTTCTACAAGAAAACCAGCAATATTTTTAGTTGATTTAAGTACATTTTCTAATGCTTCGATGTCATCGTAAGGAATTTTAATAAATCCTGCGGTATACGGTCCAAAATTCTTTCTGGCATTTTCATCATTTGAAAATGAAATGATGGTTGTTGTTCTTCCATGAAAGTTTCCGTCACAAACAATTATTTGTGCTTCATTTTCGTCGATTCCTTTTTTCTCGTAAGCCCATTTTCTACAAAGTTTCAAAGACGTTTCTACTGCTTCGGCTCCTGTATTCATTGGTAATACTTTGTCAAAACCAAAATACTTGGTTACATATTCTTCGTAAACACCCAATTTGTCATTGTAAAAAGCACGAGAAGTTAACGTTAATGTTTGTGCTTGTTCTATCATCGCTCCAACAATTTTTGGATGACAATGCCCTTGATTAACAGCCGAATACGCCGAAAGGAAATCGTAATACTTTTTACCTTCAACATCCCAAACATAAACGCCTTCACCTTTACTCAAAACCACTGGTAGCGGATGATAATTGTGTGCTCCGTATTTATTTTCTAACGAAATAATTTTTTCGGAACTGATTTTTTCTAAAACTGACATAAATTTTCGTTTTTAATCTGACCTCGTTACAGATTTTTATAAAATATCAACCTGTCTGCCGACAGGCACGATTCCTTCTTATTGGAGAGAAATCATCCATTATGTAGCAAATGTATAAATTAAATTGTGATTTCTAAATCACGGATTAGTAATATTATTTAATCTCCTGCCAATTGAAGATACAACAGCACTACTGCAGCTGCTGTCATAATTCCCAAAGCAGCAAATCCAAGAACATTTGAAGTTCTACTATTCGTAAATTTTCCCATTACGGTTTTATTATTGGAAATATGAAGAATAATCGCAATCAAAACCGGAGCTGTCAATCCATAAAGAATGGCGGTATAAATCAAAGCTTTTACAGGAGAAATTCCAATATAATTCAATGATAATCCTAAGATTAATGAAATCGCCATTACAATATAAAACGCCTTTGCTTCGTGAAATTTCTTATCTAAACCTTGTTCCCAGCCAAAAGTTTCCGTAATAATATAGGACAACGAACCACTCAAAACCGGTATAGCCAAAAGTCCCGTGCCAATAACACCTATCGCAAACAACAAATAAGCAAAATTACCCGCAAGTGGTTTCAAAGCTGCTGCCGCTTGTTCTACAGTATCAATTTGATGAATACCGCCTTTAAACAAAACCGTTCCAGTAGTCAAAATAATAAAAAACATCACCACGCCCGAAAAAGACATTCCAAAATCAACATCTTGTTTCATATCATGAATGATTTTCTTATTCACAATCAGATGTTTTTTCTTGTGTTCCATTTCTTCTACTTCCATCGAAGCTTGCCAAAAGAATAAGTACGGAGAAATTGTAGTTCCCAAAATACCTACCAAAACACTAATAAAATTTTTGTTGAATTGAATCGTCGGAATAAACGTGTTTTTAGCAATATCCAACCAATCTTGATGGTATAAAAAAGGTACAACCAAATACACCAAAAGAACGATACACAAATATTTTAAAGTCGCCGCAATCTTTTGATAAGGTAAATAAACAATCAAAAACAAAAGTAGAATGGTGAAAATAACACTAAAATAAGTTGCCTCAATTTTAGGAAAAAGTAAATTCCCAACCGCACCCATACCGGCAATATCGGCACCAATATTCATTACAATTGCAGGAAAACTAAACAACAACATCAAATACAAAACAGGTCTAGGATAATGTTTTTTTAAAGCACCAGTCAAACCCTGAGAAGTAACCAAGCCAATCTTAGCGCACATTTGCTGAATAGCTGCCATCAAAGGAAATGCAATGATAGAAGTCCACAAAGTAGACAAACCATAAGCCGCACCAGCCTGAGAATAAGTTGCAATACCCGAAGGATCATCATCACTAGCACCAGTAATCAATCCCGGACCAAGAACTTTCCAAAACCGTACTAACTTACTTTCCTTTTTCACCTTGTTCATTTTAGTACTAATGTACAACAAATTTCCATGACCCTCTATTTTCTATGCTCTATTCTCTATATTCTATTTTCTATGCTCTACAAATCAAACATTTCCAACAACTTATTGACCGTATTCCAATTCCGCATCGTTGCCACTACATTCAATTTCTTCTCAATATACTTCTGATCCAACCGCGTCTTTCCCGCACCTAAATCATATTTAATAAAAATCCGATTCCCATCAACCACTGCCTCATCTGGCTTAAACTGACTAATCTTTAACTCATTTATAGCCGAACTACTCATCTCTTTCGATAAAAAAGCAACATACAACTTTTTAGTATCAACCTGCTTATCCTTTAAAAACGGATTATTCTTCAAGCACAATTCCAAATCTTGCTTCCCAATTACAATCACAGGAACCTCATGCCCAAACGTCTTATAAATCTCCTGTTTAATTTTGAAACCCACACTAAAACCACTTTCTTCATCGGTTTCTATAAACACATTTCCAGATTGAATATAAGTCACCACATTTGTAAAACCAATGGCTTCCAAGGAAGTTTTTAATGCCTCCATTTTAATCATATTATGTCCCGAGACGTTAATTCCTCTCAAAAGTGCTAAGTGTTTCATACCGATATATCATCCCAACGGGATTTCTAGATTAATAGTTACAAATATAAGCTCTTTAATTAGTAATACTCATAGAAATTATACTTTGAAGTTATCCGTAAATACTGCGATAAATTAGAACTTCATTAACTTAATACAAAGAATTGTTGTTTAAGATATAGTTTTTTGAGAATATAGAGAATAGAAAAGCCTGCTTGAAATTTTTAAGCAGGCTTTTTATTGAAACTAATTTTGCTTCTACAAAATATATTTTCCGTAACTTCGTTCTATGAATATGAAGAAATTACTACAATACACTTTGCTTTTCCTTTTCTTTCAAACGGCAAAGGCACAAGAACAGTTTTCTGTTTTTTTTGACAGCAATAAATTTGATGTTTCCAAAACCGAAAACAAAAAACTACAAGATTGGATTATTGCTAATAAAGACTGTAAAATAGTTGCTATAAATGGCTATACCGACGAAATAGGAAGTAACGGTTTTAATGATTCTTTGGCTAAAAAACGTGTCGATTATATTTTTAATAAGATAAAAGATAAAGTCAAAATTCGCGAAGATTTTAAAAGTAGAAGCTTTGGCGAGAATTTTAATCAATCAAAGAATAAAGCCGAGAATCGAAAAGTAATTATTTACTACATTCTTCCAAAAGATTTAGCTCGTGAAAATGAAATATTAGGCATCAATACTAAAGAGGTAGTTCCTGAGGAAATTGTTCCTATTGAAGAAGAAACTATGAATTTTCCTGAAAATGCAACTTTAGAAGATAAGATAAAATTGTCTAGAAAAGGAACACTAATCCGATTGAATGAGGTTAATTTTTATATCAATACGTTTGCTATTATGCAAACTTCAAAACGAGCGATTGATGAATTGATTTTGGTGATGAATGACTTTCCTAAGTTGAAAATTGAAATACAAGGACATATTTGTTGCATGCCAAAAGATGCAAGAAATTTATCGTTAGAGCGCGCCAAACAAGTAAAAAGAATATTGCTTTCGGAAGGCATAGGAGAAAAAAGAATCCAAACAAAAGGATTTGGCGTTTCAAAACCTAAGTTTCCAATTCCAGAAAAAAGCGAATTTGAAGCCGCTAGAAACAGAAGAGTCGAGATAATGATTTTGGATAAATAAAATCTAATGAAACAGTATCTGATTATACTATTTATGATTTCACTTTGTGTTCACGCACAAGAGAAACTCAATGTATATTTTGATTTTGATAAATACGATTTGAATGATGAAGCTGTAAAGAAAATAAACTCTTGGATTGCAGAAGGAAAAGATTATGAGGTAATCAAACTATATGGTTTTTGTGATTGGAAAGGAGCGAACAGCTATAACGATACTTTGGCACTCAAACGAGTTTACACGGTTTGTGATTTCTTAAAAGCAAGTAAAATTGACGTCAAAAAAGATATTGAAATTCGTGGTTTTGGCGAAGACTTTGAACAATCTAAAGTGCAAGAAGAAAATCGAAGAGTAACCATTATTTTTCAAGAAAAGAAAGAAATAATACTTGAAAAATCTTCTGAAGAAAGACTAAAAGAACAAGTTAACGCTTCCAAAAAAGGCGATTTAATTAAGTTACCTAACTTTTACTTTTATAACAATTCGGCTAAAATTGTACCTAAATCTCAACCTGTTTTATATGATTTATTGTGCGTGATGAACGACAATCCTAAACTAAAAATTGAAATTCAAGGACACATTTGTTGTAAATTGCCAAGTGAGTTTGATGCCGTCTCTACTGCTAGAGCCAAAGCAATCTATAATTTTTTAATATTAAACAAAATAGATAGAAAACGATTGACTTTTAAAGGATATGGTGTTTCAAGACCAATTCATCCCATTCCAGAAAAGAATTCTCTTGAAGAAGACGAAAATCGACGAGTAGAGATTTTAATAATTGAAAACTAACTTATGAAAAAAAATAGTTTCCTTTTTGCTTTTATTTTATTATTGTATTCTTGCGAAAAACCTTGCGGAGAAGCTTCAACTGGACCTCCAAATTTCAGAGTTGAAATAATAGATGCTTCAACTAACGAAAATGTTTTTACCAACGGAACTTATACACAAGCACAATTGCAGGTGACAACACCAAATTCGACTTCGTTCAATTATTCGTTTTTTTCTGAAAATAATTATAATGTAATTGGGATTTCTCCAGCATGGACGGAAGGCACCTTTACTACCTTCATTAAATTGAATAATACAGTAATAATTCCTATTCAAACTAAAGTATATAAGAGTTCAACTAAATGTTTTGAAAATTACTTTATTGAAAAAGTTGAGGTTATAGGATTTACATATACACAAGATGCTCAAACTGGAGTTTATAAAATTAAAATATAAATACCAATCAAATACTACAATTTATATTCTTTGAATTATCTTTGCCAAACAACATTTACCCAGAGCTTGTCAATGGGCAACTAACTACAACAAATGAATTCTGATAATAGCCAACGCTACGCCATGCGCGGAGTTTCTGCATCTAAAGAAGATGTTCACAATGCCATCAAGAATATTGATAAAGGCTTATTTCCTAAAGCATTTTGCAAAATCGTTCCCGATTATTTAACGAATAACGAAGAGTATTGCTTAATCATGCACGCCGATGGTGCTGGTACCAAGTCGTCTTTAGCCTATATGTATTGGAAAGAAACTGGCGATATTTCAGTTTGGAAAGGTATTGCTCAAGATGCTTTAATCATGAATATCGATGATTTATTGTGTGTTGGAGCAACCGATAATATTCTACTATCGTCTACAATTGGTAGAAACAAAAATCTAATTCCAGCCGAAGTTATTTCTGCAATCATTAACGGAACAGAAGAATTAATTTCAGAATTAAAAACCTTTGGTGTAACCATTCATTCAACTGGAGGCGAAACTGCCGATGTTGGAGATTTAGTTAGAACAATCATTGTAGATTCCACAGTTACTGCTCGAATGAAACGTTCTAAAGTTATAGATAATGCTAATATAAAAGCTGGCGATGTTATTGTAGGTTTGTCGTCTTCTGGTCAAGCCAAATATGAGAAAAGCTATAATGGCGGAATGGGAAGTAACGGTTTAACATCAGCACGTCATGATGTTTTTGCACATTATTTATCCGAAAAATTCCCAGAAAGTTTTGATAGTTCAGTTCCTAAAGATTTAGTGTATTCTGGTAATGTGAAACTTACTGATGCAGTTGAAAATTCTCCAATTGATGCCGGAAAATTAGTGCTTTCTCCAACGCGAACTTATGCTCCAATCATCAAATCTATTTTAGATAAATATTCTTCTAATGATATTCACGGAATGGTGCATTGTTCTGGTGGAGCACAAACTAAAGTATTGCATTTTGTGGATACTATTCATGTGATTAAAGATAATTTATTTCCAGTGCCACCTTTGTTTCAATTGATTCAAGAGCAATCTAAAACCAATTGGAAAGAAATGTATCAAGTATTCAACTGCGGTCACCGAATGGAATTGTATGTTCCTAAAGAAATTGCAAATGATATTATTGAAATTTCAAAATCCTTTGGAGTTGATGCTCAAATTGTGGGTAGAGTAGAAGCAAGTGAAAACAAAAGACTTACTATAAAATCAGAATACGGAACTTTTGAATATTAAACAAATTAAACTAAACCCTAAAAACGGCATCGACCAATTGCTTTTCGGAATGAAGCAAAAGACGTTTAGCTTTATACGGAGCACCAAACAAACAATTTTATAGTACACCGAAAAATATCCAAATGTTATGTAATTTAGTTTGGAACTCACAAAGAATATGATAAAATTAATTTAGAAACCATTGCTTTTGATATTGCAATCTTAAACTATAAATAGCTATAACTATGAACTGGTAAGTATTAAAAACAGGAGAAGATTATAATAATGCTTCTATGAGATTGATGGAAATATTCCCTACAAATCCTAACACGCAAGAAAGTAACGAGTTAGGAAGCAAAAGATTTTGAGCCAATAATTGGAATCAAAGAACACGTTTCTGCGTAAAAAAAGTAAATTTTATTCTTTAATATTTTTCATTTTCAACAAACTAGTTATAACATTTCTTAAAACAGTTGTATTCCAATCATTGAGATAGTTGTAACCACGATTTGTTTCGACTGCTTTGTCCACTGCATAAATTGCAAAATATGTAACATAAGTTTTTGTTCTTACTTTCTCCCAAGAAATTAGAGCTTTTTTAAGCTTGATTGAAGAATTGGTTTCAATAATAATTCCTTCTGTAAGAAAACTAACTTCTCCAATATTAAATTCTTCGCCACGTTCATGTTTTTCAATATAACTTTTAACGAGTTCTTCAAAGTAATTGTCCCATAATGCTGAGAGGATTTGATTGCATAAATTGTGATATTCTTTTTTCTTTCGCCCAAAATATGTTTTGAAATTGATTTTTAATATTTCTTTATTTGAATTTTTAACTTCAATTATATATTCACGCCCAAAAGTAAAATAGTATCTCATCCATTTAACTCCAAAACGATATTCTTCAATTTGGTTTTTCTCAAAAGATGTAAAAGAATTATTTACACGATCTTTATTTTCGAACTTTAAAAAATTTGGATTTATAATCAATTCTCTAGATACGTTATCTGTTAAGCCTCTTCGAATAATAAAGTTTGATTCTTGCATTGTTTGTTTTTTTTACGAAGTTTTTCGAAAATTACTGCCAACTCTTTATATCCGCAACAAACATTCGCCAAACTACTCCAATTTGAGTGTACAAGCGAATGTTTATTTCGCTTTTTCAAATATATAAAAATAATCTGCCAATCATTCAAAGCGTCTTTTTATTTGTCACTTCAATTTCTTCGATTTCTTCCAGAAACCTCCAATGGAACGACGGTGGTACTTTCCGTAAAATTTATGTAATGGTTCTTGTGATAAATACTTCTTAAAGTGCTTGTTGTTAGGATGTGTTTTTTTTTTATAAAACCTTTGTGCATAAGGATACTCACTATGATTATAACCTCATAGCTTATAATTAATAGCTTTTAGCTTAAAATTATAACCTCATAGCTTGAAATTTTAGTTTTTTAGCCTGAATTCTAAATCAAAAACTTAGCGTCTTGGTGGCAAATCCTCTTTTGTGCAAAAAAATCCGTGTGGCATTTATGTAATTTATACTGCACATTGTGTAACACATTTCCATCGAATCAAAACCATCTTTGTACTGTAATAATACAAGTAACATTAAAACAAATACCATGAACAATTTACTTTATTTAATAGCAGTGCTTCTTGTCATTTTTTGGGCAATGGGATTTTTCGTCTATAACACTGGTGGTTTAATTCACATTTTACTGGTAATTGCTATTGTAGCAATATTATTAAGAATAATAAGCGGTAAAAGCATAATGAAATAATTAATAATACGCATATAACTTTAAAAACAAAAAAAATGAAAAAAGCAATCATAATGATCGCAATGGTAACTTTAGCAGTTACGGGTTCTTACGCACAATCGGAAACTACAACAACCTCTAGAACCGACAATCGCGAAAAACTATTCTTCGGATTAAAAATTGGTACAAACTATTCTAATGTTTATGACTCTCAAGGAGAAAACTTTGTAGCCGATGCCAAATTTGGTTTAGCAGGTGGTGGATTTGTGACCATTCCAATAGGGAAATATTTCGGAATTCAACCCGAAGTATTGTTTTCTCAGAAAGGTTATAAATCGTCTGGTACATTTTTAGGTAGTTCTTATACTATGACTAGAACTACAGATTATCTTGACGTTCCTATATTAGTAGCGTTCAAACCAATTGAATATGTATCGTTAGTATTTGGACCTCAATTTTCGTATTTGATGAAACAAAAAGACGATTTTACTGGCGGAACAATAACCTCTACACAAGAACAAACCTATACTAATGACAACATTCGTAAAAATACGTTTTGTTTTACAGGTGGTGCCGATTTAAATATGGATCATTTAATAATTGGTTTAAGAGCAGGCTGGGATGTTCAAAACAACAATGGCGACGGAACATCAACAACTCCAAGATATAAAAACATGTGGTATCAAGCCACAGTAGGTTTTAGATTTTAATAATTAATTATAAATAAATACAAAATGGACAATTCAACAAAAAGCACAGGAAAAATTGTGGGCTCTTTAGTATTAGGAGCATTAGCAGGAGCAACTTTAGGCGTTTTATTCGCACCAAGAAAAGGAACTAAAACCAGAAACAAAATTGCAGGTGGAGCCGAAAAAATGGCTAAAGACCTAAAGAAAAAAATGAGCAAAGAAGCTAAAGATTTTAGAAAAAGCGTTAACAAAGAAGCCAAATTGCTAAAAAACAAAGCTGCCGAACTAGAAGGTTTAGTAGAAGGAAAAATGGAAAGCGTAACAGCAACTCTTAAAGAAAAAGCAAATGCATTGCTTCACATGAATGTCGATCACGAAATTAAACAAAAATAAGATGAAAACTCCTATCTTAAAACTGGTTCTACTTGCTGCAATTGTAAGTATGATTTATATAAGTTGTAACAATTCACCCAAAGCAAAAGAAGAAAATCTGAATGAAGCAAAGGATGAAGTTGTTGATGCCAAAGCCGATTTAGTTGAATCTACAAAGGATTCAATCAATGATTTCAAAAAATACAAAGAAAGCATTGAAAAAAAATTAGTTGAAAACGATAAAGTAATCGCTGATTTAAAATCTAAAAATAATTCTAAAGACATATCTACTAAAGAATTATATGTAAATCAGTTGGATAAATTGGAAAAAAAGAATGCCGAACTGAAACATAAAATTGAAGACTATAAAGAAGGACCTGAGCAAAAATGGGAATTGTTTAAAGTAGACTTTAATAAAGATGTTGATGATTTAGGAAAATCTATTTCCAATATTGCGCAGCGTAATATGAAAAAATAAAAGATGAAAACGTTAAGATTTACAATAGATTTTAAACAAATTGTACTGATTTTATCTTTATTAGTTCTTGTTTTTACGTTTACATCGTGTGCCAAAAAAATTACTTTTCTTAATTCATCATTAGTTCCAGCGGCACGAGGCGAAGTAGCTGTTAAAAAAGATAAGAATAAAAACTATGATATTGAATTGCAACTTTCCTATTTGGCTGAACCAAATCGATTACAACCTGCCAAAAAAACGTATGTAGTTTGGATGGTTTCAGACGAAAGTGACATTCCTATTAATTTAGGACAAGTTATAGGAACATCAAAGCTTAATGTAAAATTTGAAACGGTTTCTTCATCAAAACCAAAACGAATTTTCATCACTGCCGAAGATGATGCCAGTACCCAATATCCAGGAAACATGATGGTTTTGGAAACAAATAACTTTTAAAAGTTTTTAGTTTTACTTTTATTGGTTGGTTTTGGAAGAACTGCTCTCGGGCAGTTTTTCCTGTTTGTAGAAGAGGGTTGTAATTAGTTTAAAATTGTCTTTTAATTCTTATTGTTTGCAATAATTTTTATCAAAAAAAAACTGACTTAAGCATGATATAAAAATCAGCAAAGTCAGTTTTTGTTTGTTTTAAAAACCAATAAAAATAAGTATTGATTTAATTCTTAATTAAAAATTTAATTCCTTTTTCATTTTCGATTTTTATAACATATAAACCGCTAACTAATGTAGGTAAAAGAATTTCAGTACTGTTTATTTTTCCTTCAATAACTTTTTTACCATTTAAATCAAAAATAGTATATGCTTTATTTAAGATAGAATCAGCATCTTCAAATAGTAATTTAGAGTTAGAACAGAAAAGTTTGATATTTGAATTATCATATTCAAAAATAGATAAAATTGATTGATTTTCAGCAGCGCCAATGTCTACACCATTACCAACTAATCTAGAATTTCCATATACATCGGTATCTGAAGAAGTCCAAGAGTTATTTGAATTTGGTAAATTTAATAGTAAATTATAACTAGTATCAATTCCAGGGCTTGTGGCTTGAAGTCTAAAGTCTTCTAAATCTTGGGTTGTATTAGTAAATAATGGGTTTACATCTAAATTGTTGCCATCATTTGTACCAAAGTTAGTACTCCAAGCAGCACTACCTCCACTACCTTGAATAATTGAATTTCTTACATGAATGTTTGATACTGTAAAGTATTCTCTAAACCAATTAGGATTAGTTGGAGAAGTATTTCCATAAATAATGGTATTATACAACTTCATATACATTGCATCTGGACTAACCGAACAATAAAAAGCGCCACCTTTTGTAGAGGCATTATTACCATAAAAAGTTGAATTGATACAATTAAAATACGAATTACTTACACTATAAATAGCACCACCATAAACCGCAAAATTTTTATAAACTAAGGTATTATACATTGTTACAATACAATAATCTGTCATATAAAATGCACCACCAGAATTGGTTGCAGTATTGTTATACATTTTGCAATTTAAAAAAACAGAATTACAATTGTTGTTAGTATAAGAAACACCGCCATTGCTACCTTGATTATTACTAAAAGTACAACCTGTTACTTTCATAACACTACTATTTAAGCTAGATAAAACTCCCGAACCTCTGTTAGAAGTAAAAGTGCTATTAAGAATTGTTACTAAAGTGCCATCATTTGCATGAATTGAATTTCCATAAGAGGCAAAATTATATATAAAATTACAGTTTTCAATTTTAGGAAAACAAGCTCCTTTGTTGCAAAAACCACCACCAAAACTTCCAGAATTATTATTAAATACAGTGTTTTTAACAACTAGATTTGATGCCACATTATAAATTCCTCCAGCATTTGAAGTAGTTAATGAATAGGTGTTGTAAGTGTATGTAGCAGTTCCGTCGGCATTACCTCCAAAAAATTTAACGCCGTCAATAAGGGCAGTATTACTTAAACCATAAGCAACCAAAACGGTATAAGCATTTTCGCCTTGTCCAAAATCATTAATTCCATTACCATTTGTATCTGTATCATTATCATTAAAATCACCTGATAAAAGAGTAATATTTGTAGTGAAATTTCTTTGAGCTAATGTTGTTTCGGTTCCATTAAATCCGCCATAAATTTTAATGTTTTTATTTAATAAAAATGCTCTAGATCTATTATCGCCACTAATCATTTGCTGTGAAGGATAATAATTTCCAGCTTTTACAAAAAGAAGATCTCCTTCAATTACAGTATTTATTGCAGTTTGCAAATTTGTAAAAGCATTTGCCCATGATGTTCCAGAGCCCGTTCCTGCAGCGTCTTGATCTACAAAATAAGTAGTAGCAAATATTGAATTTGAAATTAATAAAAATAATAAAGTAATTTTTTTCATGTTTTATTTTTTTGAGTAGCAAAGATATTATTTATTTTCAATCCACAATCTAGCATTTACAAAAGCCTCAATCCAAGGCGAAACTTCATCTTTTTTATCGTTTGGATAATGTGCCCAATTCCATGGAAAAGTCGAGCGTTCAATGTGTGGCATCATTATCAAATGTCTTCCGGTTGTATCACACATCATTGCTGTATTATAATCAGAACCATTTGGATTTGCTGGATAACCTTCATAACCATATTTTGCTACAATAGTATACCGACTTTCATCATAAGGCAATTTGAATTTTCCTTCACCATGCGAAACCCAAACGCCAAGTGTCGTTCCAGCCAAAGTAGATAACATCACCGAATGATTTTCTTGCACTTTCACCGATGTAAAGACACTCTCGTGTTTGTGCGAATCGTTGTGTTGCATTTTTCCGTGAATTTCATGCTCCGGATTTACCAATTCCAATTCCATAAACAACTGACAACCATTACAAATTCCAACTGATAATGTGTCTTCACGTTTGAAGAAATTTTTCAAAGCAATATTGGCTTTTTCATTGTATTTGAATGCGCCAGCCCAACCTTTAGCCGAACCTAATACATCAGAATTAGAAAATCCTCCAACAGCTCCAATAAACTGAATGTCTTCCAAAGTTTCTCTTCCCGAAATCAAATCGGTCATGTGAACGTCTTTTACATCAAATCCTGCCAAGTACATAGCATTTGCCATTTCACGTTCAGAATTACTTCCTTTTTCACGAATTATGGCTGCTTTTGGGCGAGGTTTAGAAGTATCAATTACTGGTTTTAATCCAGTAAAATAACTTGGAAATTGATATTCTAAAGCTTGTTGCCCTAAATTATCAAAACGTTCTTTAGCTTTATTATTTTTAGTTTGCTTTTGGTCGAGTAGGAACGAGGTTTCAAACCACATTTTTCTATAATTTCCAATATCAAAATTCCATTCCGAAGCTTCGGAACCAAAATCTAAAGATGGTATATTTTGAACCGAACCAATCTTAAAAATCTCGATTCCTTCAAACGCTTTTTCGAATGTTACATCATCTTTCGCTTGAAGCACAATTCCAATATTTTCAGCAAATAAAATTTTGACTAAATCTTTTTCTGCGAAAGCATTAAATGAAAGTTTAGCACCCAAATTCACATCAGCAAAACACATTTCTAGCAAAGTTGTGATTAATCCACCACTTCCAATATCATGACCAGCAACAATTTGACGGTCTTTTATTAAATCTTGAATAGTATTAAATGCCTTCTTAAAAAATTGAGAATCTTTGATAGTTGAAGTTTCAGTTCCAACTTTATTTTGGGTTTGAGCAAACGAACTTCCGCCCAATTTAAAATCATCTTGCGATAAATTGATGTAGTAAATAGAACCTTTATTTCTTTGTAAAACTGGTTCCACAACTTTAGTGATATTCGAACAATTGGCTCCAGCAGAAATAATCACTGTTCCAGGTGCAATTACTTCGTCATTAGGATATTTTTGCTTCATTGAAAGCGAATCTTTTCCGGTTGGAATATTGATTCCCAATTCAATAGCAAATTCAGAACAAGCTTCCACCGCTTCATATAATCTTGCGTCTTCACCTTCATTTTTACAAGCCCACATCCAATTGGCAGACAGTGAAACTGATTTTAAATTATCTTTCAAAGGAGCAAAAACGATATTTGATAACGCTTCACCAATAGCATTTCTACTTCCAGCTTTTGGATCAATCAATGCCGAAATAGGTGAGTGGCCAATAGAAGTTGCAATTCCTTCTTTTCCGTTATAATCTAACGCCATCACACCAACGTTGTTTAAAGGCAATTGCAATGGTCCAACACATTGTTGTTTGGCTACTTTTCCGCCAACGCAACGGTCAACTTTATTGGTTAACCAATCTTTACAAGCCACAGCTTCAAGTTGAAATAATTGCTCAATATAGGTTGGGATTTTATCTTGCGAGTATTCTAAATCACTATAATTTCTAACAATGGTTTTGTCGTTCATGATGGTTTTTGGCGAACTTCCAAAAAAGTCTTCCAAAGCATAATCCATTGGTTTTAATCCGGTAGATTTCGATTGAAAAGTAAATCTATGATCGTTAGTAACTTCACCCACTTGATACATTGGCGAACGTTCTCTATCTGCAATTTTTTGAAGAAATTCGATGTCTTTCTCACCAATCACCAATCCCATTCGTTCTTGGCTTTCGTTTCCGATAATTTCTTTGGCAGAAAGCGTTGGATCGCCAACAGGTAATTTATCTAAATCTATTAATCCGCCAGTTTCTTCAACCAATTCAGATAGACAATTCAAATGTCCACCAGCACCATGATCGTGAATAGAAACAATCGGATTGTTATCACTTTCTACCAATCCACGAATGGCGTTGGCAGCACGTTTTTGCATTTCGGGATTGGAACGTTGGATGGCATTCAATTCAATTCCAGAACCAAAAGCTCCAGTATCTGCAGAGGAAACCGCAGCGCCACCCATACCAATTCTATAATTTTCACCGCCAAGAATTACAATTTTATCGCCTTCTTGTGGTTTCTTTTTTATGGCTTGATCTAGTTTTCCGTAACCAATTCCACCAGCTTGCATGATTACTTTGTCGTAACCCAGTTTGCGATTATTTGAAGTTGAGGTATTAGTATCGGAGGCTGAGGCACTCGAAGCCTCATCATGTTCAAACGTCAAAACCGAACCAGTAATTAACGGTTGCCCGAATTTATTTCCAAAATCGGATGCTCCATTGGATGCTTTTATCAAAATATCCATTGGTGTTTGGTATAACCACGGACGTTCAGTCATTGCATCTTCATATTTTCGATTGTTGGTCAATCTTGAATACGATGTCATGTACACTGCAGTTCCAGCTAATGGCAACGATCCTTGTCCTCCAGCCAATCTATCGCGAATTTCTCCACCAGAACCAGTTGCTGCTCCATTAAATGGTTCAACAGTTGTTGGGAAATTGTGTGTTTCTGCTTTTAAAGAAAGTACCGATTCAAATTCTTTTTCTTCGTAAAAATCAGGTTTGTCAGCACTTTTTGGAGCAAACTGTGTTACTTTTGGACCTTTTATAAAAGCTACATTATCTTTGTAAGCCGAAACAATATCGTTCGGATTTTCAGAAGATGTTTTCTTAATCATTTTGAATAACGAAGTTTCTTTTTCAACGCCATCAACGATAAAAGTTCCATTGAAAATTTTATGACGGCAATGTTCAGAATTAGCTTGTGAAAAAGCAAAAACTTCCGAATCTGTAAGTTTTCTATTTATTTTTTCAGATAAATTTTCTAAATAAACAACTTCTTCATCGTTTAGCGCCAAACCTTCTTGCTTGTTGTAAGTTGCAATATCATCAATTTCAAGAATAGCTTCGGGTTGAATATTGATGGTAAAAATTTCTTGATTTAGTTCCGTGTATTTTTGCGAAAGCATTGGATCAAAATCTGAAAAAGATTCTGAAACTATTTCAAATTCTTCAATTCTGATGATGCCTTCAATTCCCATATTTTGGGTAATTTCAACAGCATTCGTACTCCAAGGTGTTATCATTGCGGCACGTGGTCCAACAAAAAAATCCGTTAGTACGGATTTATTTATTTTATGTGCGTTGTCAAATAACCAATTTAATTTTGAGATGGTTTCTGGTGATAATTGGTTTTGCGTTTGAATAGCAAATACCGTTTTAGTTTCGTTTCCGAAAAAGTGAATCATTGTGTTGTTGTGTTGGTAGGGACAAGTCGCGACTTGTCTGTACATTGTAGGTGCAAATTTAGTTTAAAAAAAAGAAGTAGCAAAAAGAGTTGTCAATAGTTTTTAACGAGTTTTTGACAATTTTTTCTAATAAAAAAAGGCTTCAATTAGTATAACTGAAGTCTTTTAGATTTTAAATTAGTAAATTTTAAGGAACAAACTGATAAGCTCCAAAAGCAACTGTTCCAGTTCTAGGGTTGTTTACAATATCTGCAAAAGTACTATATGCAATATCACTCGGCATTGCTATATTCCATGCTTCACTTAGCCAAAGTTTGTTTGAGGCAATGTTTTTAAATTTAGGATTGTATATTGTTGAATTATTTGCAGCATAACAACCTATGAAATCGGTAGTATTAGTTGGTAAATACAATGCGTTGTTATTAATGTTATTAAATTTAATTAAGCAATGATTGAATTTACAATGAAAGGCAACACCTAAATCCGTTTTTACATCTAAAAAGAGTTCATTTTGATTACTTCCATAAACGATACAATTATTAAAGTTTGCAGCAATTAAATCACTAACATACCTAGCAGTATCAGTGTCTATATAATTGTTTAATAAAACTGCTACTTGTTTGGAGCTATTCCAATTGTTGTTGAAAGTACAATGGATGAAGTTATAGGTTCCGCCAAAAGTTCCTGCAAAATCAGCTTGTCCGCAAGTGTTAATTACAACATTATTTCCTGTTAAAATAGATTTTCTTGCAAGAATTCCAATATTTGAACAATTATAAAATTGAGAGTTTGTGATGGTTAAATTTGGTTTATCTTCATCTGAAAATAAAGCAAGATTTTGCATCAAAATACCAACAGTTGCATTTTTTAAAGTTAGATGGTTTATTGTATTGTCTATTCTGGTAGAATAAAATAAAATGGTACCCCATTGCCCTGGAACATCAGAAAAATCAGGTTCAAGTCGGTCGCCTTCAAAGACAACTTCATTAGTTATGTTTTCTGGATCATGGTCACTTGGAGCAGCACCATTTATTTTTAAAGTGGCATTTTTAGCAACTATTAATCCTGAATTGGCATGAAAATGTATTCTTGCACCAGCGTCAACTATAAGTGTTTCGTTGTTTGGCACAAATGCATATCCGTAAACTACATAAGGTTTAGAATTATTCCAATGATATTCGTCACCGTTATTAGGATGCAAATGGTCTAAAGTATGTCCAACCGAGATTACTTGTTGATTGGCATCATCAACGCCCAGATTAATTTGTTCATAATTGTAAACATTCGGAGAAACTTCTGTTCTATTTGGTCGAATAAAATAAGCATCTTGAATCAAAGTAACCAACTCCACAGTTTGTGGCGCACCTGAAACATTAGTAAATTGAATTTGATCAGTGTACAAAAAATCAGTAGGATTAGCACTTGCAACATCGCTAGTTACTTCAATAAAAATAAACAAACTGTCTTTGGCTAAAAGTTCGACATTACTGAATATTTTACCTTGTGCTCCAGTATCGCCAGTCATTCCGTCAACCATAATGCGGTATTTAGAATTGGTTCCTTTTCCTAATTGAATTTTGGGAATTGCAATATCTTTATCGCTTCTGTTATAAACTTTTAAACGGTAGGTGCTTGAACCAATATTGGTGAAAACAGTATCTAAATAAACTGTATCTTTTGAGAATTCTAATCCGCCAGTGCTGGGTTCAAATGCAAAATCATTTCGACATGAAGTTATCGTAACAGCGATTCCAACGAATAATAAAAAAAGTAATTTGCGCATACTCTAAAATCTAATTTTGGTAAATGTATGTATTTATTTGAAAATTCAAAAATGCATTTCAAAAGTATAACGCAACAAAAAGTATTTTATTTTCAATTTGTTAAAGAATAAACCGATTAAGTCAAAAATAACTAATTTTGCTAAAAATAAATTACTATGTCATTTGATAAAGAAAAAATGCTCAATCTATGCAATGATTGGTCTAAGAATACTCTGATGGAAACGTTAGAAATAAAATATACCGATGCAGGCGAAGACTTTTTGGTTGCAACAATGCCAGTAAATCCTAGAGTGCATCAACCAATGGGATTGCTTCATGGTGGTGCAAGCGTTGCGTTAGCAGAAAGTGTTGGAAGTGCTGCTTCACTAATGTTTGTAAATCCAGAAAGGCAAGAAGTTCGTGGCATTGAGATTTCGGCGAATCATGTTAGAAGTAAAAAAGAAGGATTGGTAACGGCAACCGCAAGAATTCTTCACAAAGGCGCAAGTATTCACTTGTGGGAAATTAGAATTGTGGATGAAAACGAGAAATTAATTTCGCTTTGCAAATTAACTAACATGGTTTTACCAAGACGCTAATGAGTATTTTATTTGAAAAGTTGCAACAACAATTGGATTCTAAATTGCCTTTTGCATGCTATTGCAAACCCAATTCAGATAAAATAATTGCGTTGGTTCAAAAAACAGATGATTTATTTGATTTGGATGATTTGACTTCTGGATTTGCGTTTGTATCGTTTGATAATAAAAAACGTTATTTGATTCCAGAAAACCAATCGGACATTTACTTTGAAACCGTTTCAAATTTAGATTTTATTTTTTCTGAATTGCGTGAATTTATTTCAGATGAAAAAGCTAAAATTAAATTTGAAAATATTGTTAAAAAAGCAGTTTTTGAAATTGAAAATGGCACATTTAAAAAAGTAGTATTGTCAAGAAATGAGATGGTTTCAATATCTAATTTTGATTTGGAATTGATTTTTAACAAGCTAGTTTCAAATTATCCCACCGCTTTTAAATATAGTTTTTATCATCCAAAAGTTGGTTTTTGGATAGGCGCTAGTCCTGAACAGTTTTTAAAAATAGAAAAAAATAAAATTCAAACAATAGCTTTAGCTGGAACACAATTAAATACTGGTTTAGAGTATTTTAATTGGCAAGATAAAGAATTAAAAGAGCAACAAATTGTAACAGATTTTATTGTTGATTGCCTAAAAAAGTTTTCAAATAATGTTTCCATTTCGGAGCCTTATACTTTTCAAGCAGGAACATTAATTCATATTAAAACTGATATTCAAGCTGAAATTAATGACATAAATGAATTAAAAAAAATAATTAATTCGTTGCATCCAACTCCAGCTGTTTGCGGTTTTCCGAAAGAAAGTGCAAAACAATTTATTATGGATAATGAACTTTATGATAGAGAATTTTATGCGGGTTATTTAGGCGAATGGAATAAAGATTTTCTAACTTTTGCAGAAGGGAAATTTGATTTATTTGTAAATTTACGCTGTATGAAAATTAAGAATCATTTGGCGGAATTATTTATTGGTTGCGGAATTAATAAAGGTAGTATTCCTGAAAAGGAATATTTTGAAACTGTGAATAAATCACAAACAATGAAAAAAGTCCTATAAAGATACGAGTTAGAAAATACGAAATACGAGGTTTTAAAATTAAGAATTGCATTATATTTACAAAACAATAAACATTAAAATAATGAAATTAGATATACTAGCTTTTGGCGCGCATCCAGATGATGTAGAATTGGGTTGCAGTGGCACAATTGCAAAAGAAATAAGTCTTGGGAAAAAAGTTGGAATTATCGATCTAACACGAGGTGAATTAGGAACTCGTGGTTCGGTTGAAATTCGAAATTCAGAATCGGCTAAAGCTGCTGAGATATTAGGAGTTTCCATTAGAGAAAATCTTGACATGCGCGATGGTTTTTTTGTAAATGATGAAGCGCATCAGATGAAAATTATTCAAATGATTCGCAAATATCAACCCGAAATAGTATTGTGTAATGCTGTTGATGACCGTCATATTGATCATGGAAAAGGAAGTAAGTTAGTTTCTGATGCTTGTTTTCTATCTGGATTACGTCAGATTAAAACGGAGATAAATGGCGAAGCTCAAGAAGCTTGGCGCCCCAAAGTAGTCTATCATTATCTTCAATGGAAGAATTTAGAACCTGATTTTGTGGTTGATATGTCTGAATTTATTGATGTTAAAATGAAAACTATTTTGGCTTATAGTTCACAGTTTTATAATCCCAATACAAACGAACCAGAATCACCAATTAGTACTGAGAATTTCTTAGATAGCGTAAAATATCGAGCTCAAGATTTAGGAAGAATAATCGGAGCAGAATATGCAGAAGGTTTCACTGTGGAAAGGTATTTGGCAGTCAATAGTTTAAGTGATTTGTTATAAAATTTTGTATTTTTTCTTTGTAAAATAAAAACTTTTGCAATACATTTGCACTCGTTAAAAATGGTGGTTGTAGCTCAGCTGGTTAGAGCGCTGGTTTGTGGTGCCGGAAGTCGCCGGTTCGAACCCGGTCATCCACCCTTAATTAAAAAGCCTTGAAGAAATTCGAGGCTTTTTTTGTTTATTAAATTGCAATTGACTTCAATTTAAAAAAAAATAGTAATGAAAATTAAACCATTAAGGCATTCTTTTTCATTGAGAGGAGTTTACTTAATTGCCTTAAATTCTCAATGGTTTCAAAAAAACATTTATATTTCTTATAACTAAAGTGAATTTAGATTATTTATTCTGTAGCCATTCGTTTTAAAATAGCCCATTGCTTAAGTGCGGTTCTGGCCTCAACGGCTGGATAACCTAACATAGTTTTTCCTGCTGGCACATCAGCTGCAACTCCTGAACCAGCTCCAATAGTAACACCATCGCCCAAAGTCAAATGGTCTTTAATAGAAGAACTCCCTCCAATAATAACACCATTTCCTAAAGTAACGGAACCTGCAAGACCGCTATTTCCAGCCATAATACAGAATTTACCAAGTTTACTATTGTGTCCAATTTGTACTAAATTATCAATTTTGCAACCATCGCCTAAAATTGTAGAACTGAATTTTCCTCTGTCCACAGATGAGTTAGCTCCAATTTCTACATTGTTTCCGATAATTACATTACCAATTTGTGGAATTTTTGCCAATCCTCGTTCTGGACATGGTCTGAATCCGAATCCGTCTGCACCAATAGTGCAATTTGGATGTAAAATACAATATGCACCCACATGACAGCGTTCGCGAACCACTGCACCTGACCAAATTGTTGTATTTTTCCCAATTGTACACTCATCAAGAATAGTTACATTTGGATATAAAGTCACATTTTCTCCTAAAACTACATTTGGTCCAACATAACAATTGGCACCAACTCGAGTTCCGTTTCCAATTGTTGCAGAAGTATCAACTACAGCAGTTGGATGAATTTCGTGACTGAATTTGGGTGGAGCAGGAGCAAATAACTCAAGGACTTGCGACATAGCCAAATCGGCATTTTTTACTTTAATAAAAACCTTGTTTGTGCCAGGCTCTATTGATATATCTTCATTTACTATAGCCGCACAAGCTTTTGATGCTTCCCAAAGTTTTTCGTATTTTTTGTTTCCAATAAAAGAGATTTCTGTTTCGTTAGCCAATTCCAATTGTTCTGGAGCCGTTATAGAATGTGTTGTTTCTCCAACAATAACGCCGTTTAAAACAGCATTAATTTCTTGAATGGTATAATTTTTCATTTAATTTTGGTTTGTTATAGTTCTCAAATAAACTAAATAGTTTTGATTTTTACTAATATTTGAATCTGAAATTTGATAATTATAAGTTTTATTAATGCATTTTTAAGAATTCAATAAAAAACAAAAAGCGCTGATTTCTCAACGCTTTTATATCATTTTCATTTTGCTATTTAAGTCCAGCTATACTTTGCTCAATGGTTTCTATTTTTGCTAAAGCGTCGGCTTCTTTTTTACGTTCGTTTTCAATGATTTCTGGTTTGGCATTGGCAACAAACTTTTCATTAGATAATTTCACTTGTACCGATTTTAAGAAACCTTTGGTGTAAGTTAACTCTTCTGATAGTTTTGCAATTTCAGCTTCTATATCAATGTTTCCTGTAATTGGAATAAAATATTCGTTCGATTTTACTCTATACGACAATGCGCCTTCAACTTTATCGGAAACATACTCAAGAGCAACAATATTCCCAAGTTTCATTATAACCGAATCAAAATGAGAAGAAACTTTTTCGTTGTTCACCACTTTCAAATCGATAGCATCTTTAAACGGAATGTTCTTGTCTTTTCTAATAGTTCTAATTCCTGAAATTACTTCTATAGTAAAATCGAATTCGGCAATTAATTTTTCATCACACGCTTTCGCTTTTGGCCATTCAGCAACAATTAAAGCTTGTTCTGGAGTTCTATCAGCAATATATTGCCAAATTTCCTCTGTTAAAAATGGCATGAACGGATGCAATAATTTCAAATTATTTTCAAGCATTTCAATAGCTTTATCAAACGTTGCTTTGTCGATTGGCTGTTGGTAGGCTGGTTTTATCATTTCTAAAAACCACGAACAAAAATCGTCCCAAACCAATTTGTAAATAGACATTAAAGCTTCAGAAATTCTATATTTATCAAAGTTTTCTTCGATTTCAACTAATGTTCGTTGCAATTTATTTTCATACCATTTGATTGCTACTTTAGACGATTCTGGTTGCGGAATTGCATCCGAAACTTCCCAACCTTTTATCAGTTTGAATGCATTCCAGATTTTGTTAGAAAATGCTTTTCCTTGATTGCATAATTCTTCATCAAACATGATATCGTTTCCTGCAGAAGCACTTAAAAGCAATCCTACACGAACACCATCGGCTCCAAATCTTTCAATTAATTCTAACGGTTCTGGAGAATTCCCTAATGATTTAGACATCTTACGACGTTGTTTATCACGAACTAAACCTGTTAAATATACGTTTGTAAATGGTTTTTCGCCAGCATATTCGTAACCTGCAATAATCATACGAGCAACCCAAAAGAATAAAATATCTGGACCAGTAACTAAATCATTGGTTGGATAATAGTATTTAAAATCTTCACTTTCTGGATTGGTAACGCCACCAAAAACTGCCATTGGCCACAACCATGATGAAAACCATGTGTCTAATGCATCGGCATCTTGCTTTAAATCGGAAGTTTGAAGTTGCGAATTTCCAGTTTTAACTTTAGCTAATTCTAAAGCGTCATCAATAGTTGCAGCAACTACAAAATCTTCTTTTCCATCTCCGAAGAAATAAGCTGGAATTTGTTGACCCCACCAAAGTTGACGTGAAATATTCCAATCTCTAATATTTTCTAACCAGTGTTTGTAAGTATTATTAAATCGTGATGGATATAATTTTACTTCTTCAGTTTCAAGAACGGCTTTTATAGCTGGTTTTACCAATTCTTCCATGCTTAAAAACCATTGGTCAGACAATCTTGGTTCGATTACAGCTTTGGTTCTTTCGGAAGTTCCTACTTTGTTTAAATGTGTTTCTGTTTTTGCTAAAGCACCAGAATTTTCTAATTCGACTGCGATTGCTTCACGAACAACAAAACGATCTTTTCCTTGATAATGCAATCCGAACGAATTTAAAGTTGCATCTTCATTGAAAATATCGATAATTTCTAAATTATGTTTTTCGCCTAGCGTTTTATCATTCATATCGTGCGCTGGAGTCACTTTTAAACAACCAGTTCCGAATTCGATATCTACATATTCGTCTTCTATAATAGGAATTACTTTTCCAGAAATTGGCACGATTGCTTTTTTTCCTTTTAAATGCACAAAACGTTCATCGTTTGGATTGATACAAATTGCAGAATCTCCAAAAATAGTTTCGGGACGAGTTGTTGCAACCGTTAAGAAATCTTCTGAACCTTCTATTTTATAGTTTAGGAAATATAATTTTCCTTGACGTTCTTCAAAGATTACTTCTTCGTCAGACAAAGTTGTTTTAGCTTCTGGATCCCAATTTACCATTCGGTAGCCACGATAAATCAATCCTTTGTTGTATAAATCTACAAAGGAATGTATTACAGATGCCGACATATCATCGTCCATGGTGAATTTGGTTCTGCTCCAATCGCACGAACATCCTAATTGTTTTAGCTGTTCTAGAATTGTTCCGCCATATTTATTGGTCCAATCCCAAGCGTGTTTTAGAAATTCTTCACGTGTTAAATCGTTTTTATTAATTCCTTCGCTTTTTAGTTTGGCAACCACTTTAGCTTCGGTTGCAATTGAGGCATGATCTGTTCCTGGAACCCAACAAGCGTTGAATCCTTTAAGACGAGCACGACGAATCAATACATCTTGAATGGTATTGTTAAGCATGTGTCCCATGTGTAAAACTCCAGTCACGTTTGGTGGCGGAATTACAATGGTATAAGGAGTTCTATGGTCGGGTTTGGATGTAAAATAGTCATTTTTCATCCAGTAGTCGTACCATTTATTTTCTACTTCTTTTGCGTTGAATTGAGCTGGAATCATTTATATTGTTTAAAATGTTTAACGTTTAATTTAGTTTAAAGTTGTTTCGAACTACTGAACAAAAAGTCAAAACGATTACTAGTTAGCCCCGATTGAAATGGCACCTTGTTTAATGGAAAGCGGGAATAAGGATTGCTGATAAATCCCGAACGATTCGCTTTTAATAAAACTTGGTATGTTTTTTGTACTTGTGTTGCAAAAGTAAGTAAATAGTAGTTTTATAAAAAATTAAGAATTAAAATTTTGCTTATAAATTTAAAGTAGTATTTTTACTAAACCAAAGAAACTAAAATTTGACCCAATGAAAAAGATATTATTTGTTGCATTTGTTTTGATAAACGGAGCTATTTTTGCTCAAAGTGGTGCGAAGATTGTGTTTAAAGATAAAGACAATACGGTAGATTATGGAACTGTTAGTAAGGATACAGATGACGGAATTAGAAAGTTTGAATTTACTAATACTGGCGATGCTCCACTGATAATTAAAGATGTTCATTCTACATGTGGTTGTACGGTTCCGAGTAAGCCAACTGGTGAGATTATGCCTGGAAAATCAGATTTTATTACGGTCAAATACAATATGAATCCAGGACCAATTAGAAAAACAATTACAGTAGACACTAATGCTGTTAATGTTGAAGGCGGAATGGTTGCTTTGAAAATAAAAGGTGAAGTAATAGTAAAGAAGGAAGTTAGTCCGCTAGAAAAGAAACAAAGTTTATTAGAAAAATCATAAAAATCGAAACGTCTGCAATTAGTAGACGTTTTTTTATAGGATACTTTTCAGTTGAATTTTGAATTTCAGAATTTTTCCTTTTCTATCAATTTCAAATTCTATTATTTTTCCTTCTTCTGATTTTAATAAATCATTGATTTGCTGTAATGTATAGTTATAAGCATTTTTTTTGTCGATTTTCACTAGAATATCTTCTTTTTGAAATCCAGCTAAATCGGCAGGAGAATCTTTTCGGATGTTATCGATTATATAAATTGGTTTGAGTTCAAATTTGTATTGTAGGTTATTGGTGATTTTGTTTCCGTTAGAGTCAAACAAATTATTGCTTGTTGTTGGATTGTTTTCGTAATCTTGTTTTATCCATTGCAGTCCTTGATGTTGAATTTCTAATCCCGACATATTAAAATTGAAAGGTTCATCAAATTGATTGTTTTTTTTGATGTAAATTACGTTTGATTTATAATCATAAACGGTTGTAAAACGTCTCATTATTTCGGAACCTACAGAGCCTAATCGTCCTTCAATTTTATCGATTTCTGAAGTTGCATTTGTATCAGGAAAAGCCGCAAGTGGATTTTGAATAGTAAAAGCATCAATTTGTAGCGCGTTTATTTTTCCTCTTTTTCCAAAAACATCACCGCTAAATCCACGCCCTAAAAAGTCTTGTAAATTTAGTTTTGGAATTGTAATATTTATATTTTTTGCTTTAAAATACCAGAGTGCATCAGAATTTCCGGTATCTATTAACAACTTAGTGTTTAATGGTTGTTGATTGTTTTCAAAAAAAGATTTTATTGTTATGTAGGGTTTACCAGAGATTAGTTCTAAAGGAATTTTTGTATAGGATTTTTCTATTTTTTTGAGTTCTTTTTTTTGATTTTTATAAATAGTAATTCGTTTGGTTTCATAATTAATTTTAACTAAATTACATTTAAAAAATTGATAGCCAATAATGCCATTAACCGGAATTCCTATTCGAGAAGAAATATTGATATTTTGATCTAAAACCAAATATATAGTATGATTCAAATCGGTATAATTTTTAATAGACAATTTATTATTGGTTGATTTATAGGCGTCAAAAGATTCGTTACTTCCAAAACCTCTTATTTTGATTTTTTCAATATGAGAGAAACTTACACCATCACTATCATCAACACTAAAAAGAATGGAATCATCAATGCCAGTATCTAATAGAAAGTTAAGTTTAACACCATTAACTTCAATTGGAATAATGATTAAATTATTAATAAACTGAAACGGAATAGAAGTTTTATTTTTGTTGTTATCAAATTGAAATCCATCTTGCGCCCAAATAGCTTGAGTACTTAAAAGGAAAAAGAGAAGCATTAACTTAAAATTCATTAAAAATATTTTCAATAAAATTAATAATTTTTTCATTTGAAAATTCAATTTATTCAATTAGTTACAATAAAAAATCGCAAATTTGCATCATTAAAATTTTCAATCATGCCAAAAGTTTCAAATAAAGGAAAAAACATGCCCGAATCGCCAATTAGAAAATTGGTGCCTTATGCAGATATTGCTAAGAAAAAAGGAAATAAAGTATA
>CANCFZ010000003.1 GCA_947377425.1 Flavobacteriaceae bacterium | reverse complement strand
TTTCCTTTTTCTGTAATTTTTATTTTTTTACTTAAAATTTCTATCAATCCATCAACTTCCATTTCGTGTAATTGATGAATGATTTCGGGTAATTCATTAAAAAACTGATTGTCATTTTCCCAAGAAGTTTCAAATTGACACATCAAATTTAAAATATGTTTTCGGATAATTAAATCTTCGTCAGTTAATATGTGACCACGAAAAATAGGTAATTCATTATTTTCTAATCTAGTATAATATTCTTCGATAGTTTTTTCATTTTGTGCGAAACTATACCAACTATCACTTATAGAAGAAACACCCAATCCAATCATTAACTGTGTTTTAGATGAGGTATAGCCCATAAAGTTGCGATGTAACTTTCCTTCTTTAAAAGCTTCACTCATACTATCAGTTGCTAAAGCAAAGTGATCCATCCCAATTTCATGATAATTATTGGCAGCAAGACGCTTTTTTCCTTCTTCATAAAGTCTTCTTTTGGCATCGTCTTTTGGCACATCTTCTCCTTTAAAACCGCGTTGTCCGTTGCCTTTTATCCATGGCACATGTGCATAACTATAAAATGCCAATCTATCGGGTTGTAACGAATTAGTTTTATCAATAGTATCAATTACATCGTCAATAGTTTGAAATGGTAATCCAAAAATCAAATCATGTCCAACTGATGTATAACCAATTTCTTTAGCCCAAAAAGTAACTTTTGCAACATTATGAAACGGCTGAATTCTATGAATTGCTGCTTGTACTTTTTCAGAATAATCTTGAACCCCAAAACTTACTCGTCTAAATCCTACATCATATAGTGTTTGTAAATGTGTTCGAGTAGTATTATTTGGATGTCCTTCAAAACTGAATTCGTGTTCTTTTGCTTTTTCAGCTCTATCAAAAATTCCGTTGATTAAAGTTACTAAATTCTCTGGCGAAAAGAACGTTGGAGTTCCACCACCTAAATGGATCTCCTTAATTATTGGCTTTTCTGGAAATAAATCACAATAGATGTTCCATTCTTTTAAAACTGCTTTTATGTATGGATTTTCAACATCGTGTCGCTTTGTAATTCGTTTATTACAGCCGCAAAATGTACATAAGCTTTCGCAAAAAGGTAAATGAATGTACAAGCTAACACCTTCTTTTTTATTACTTTCCTCAAATGATTTTATAAAAGAACTCTCCCATTTTTTTGTAGTAAATAAATCTTCTTCCCAATAAGGAACCGTTGGATAACTAGTGTATCTAGGACCAGGAACATTGTATTTTTGGATTAACGAAAGAGACATAACATTTATTTTAAGTTCCAAAAGTACTCTAGTTAACTAAAAGATAAAATGATAATTATCATGTAAGAAAAAAGCTCACTTTTCACAGTGAGCTTTAAATTTATTTAGCCAAATTTTTGATTTGTTTTAATTTGTCTTTCCAAGTTACCAAATCTTCTTTATGTCTTTCGATAGTTTTTCTTACTTCGGTTACAATTGAATTTTCTTTCTTGGCATTTTTAGTATTTTGGAAAAATTGAATGTTGTTTTCTAATTGGAAAATCTCATTCTGAACTTCATCAATCTTACGCATGATAAATATTTTTTCATTATCCAATTTTCTGCTATCTTCCGAACCTGCTAAATTATCCAATCTATTTGCGAAACGCATTTGTTCGCCTTCTTTTTTACTTGAACTTAATTTTTCGAATAAAGCATCAAGGATTTTATTGAATTTTCCTTCAACGTGTCTTCTATTAAAAGGAACTTTTCCGATAGATTTCCATGCTTCGATATGAGCTTTTATTGCATCTAAATCAGTTTTGTGTTCACCAACTAATTCAAAAGAACGCAAACCTTCTAGATATTCTTTTTTCTTTTCAAAAGCAGCAACTTCGTCAGCATTTTCTTCTGATTTACTTTCTTTCAAACGTTCAAAATAATGATTGCAAGCACCTTTAAATTCTTTCCAAAGTACATCTGAAAACTTTCTTGGAACATGACCAACTAATTTCCATTCTTCTTGGATTTGTTTCATCATTTGAGTTGTAGCAGCAAAATCATCACTTTCTTTTAGTTCATTTGCTTTATCAACTAATGCTTGTTTTCTGCTTAAATTATCGTTTTGATCTTTCTTGATTTCTTTGTAGAAAGAGTTTTTTAATACATTAAAGTTTCTAACAGCAACTTTAAACGATGCCCATGTAGCTTCGTTTACTTCACTTGGAACTTTTCCTGTAGCAAAGAATTCGTTACGTAACGCTTCTACTTTAACAATTTGATTTAACCAAGCTTGATGAGAATCTACTTTTTCTTGAGCTAAAACTTCAAGTTGCGCAATAATTCCGTTTTTCTTTTCTAGATTATCAGTTTCTTTAGCTCTGAATCCTTCATAAAAAGATTCACGTTTATCGTGCATTTGTTTGGTCAATTCACTGAATTGTTTCCAAAGTTCTTCACGGTTTTCTCTTGAAACTGGACCAATATCTTCTTTCCAAATTTTATGTAAATCTTGCAATTCACGGAATGATTTATTGATATCTGTTTCATTAACTAATTCAGAAACACGAGCAATAATACGTTGTTTGTGTTCTAAATTGTTTTTGAATTCAATATCACGAGCTTCTCTGTCTAAATGTAAAAAGTCGTAAAAATTTTCAATATGAAAATGGAAATTATTCCAAACGTGATTGTATTTGTCTTTTGGAATCGGACCAGCCACATTCCAACGTTCTCTAATATCATTAAGTTGTTTTAGAGAATTGGCAATATTTGCACCTGGATTGTGAACCAAATTTTTCAATTCTTCTACAATTGCCATTCTGTTTTCTAAATTCGCTTTTAAGTTGTTTTGCAATGACTTAAAGTGCGTATTTTTCTTATCTCTATATTGATTGTATAAAGTGTCAAATTTTGTTTTTAACGGAAAACTATAGTGAAAGTCTTCTAATGTATCTGGGTTTTCAGCATGGAATTCATCTTTTTTCTCATCAATAAAATGGTAATATTTAGATAAAAATGCTTTTTTTATTTCTTCAACATGTTCTCTTACCGACATTACTTGGTCAGCAACAACAAGGGTTTCCAATTCTTCAACCAATTTTTCCATTGGTAAGGCTTCATAATCTTGAAGCGGAATATCGTGGCGACCTTTTATCGTTTCGTCTTCACTTTCTTCTGCATTGGCTTTGGCAATAGCATTCATGGCAACATCGCTTTCTTCTTCAAGTACGATTGTTTCGTCATCAACTTGTTCGTCAGTAAGTTCAATTGTATTTTCTGTTTCAGTTGTTGCAATTGGCGTTTCATTAACTTCTTCTACTGCTGGTTCTTCAATTTCAGCAGCTGGTTCAGGAGTAGTTTCAATAACTTCTTCTTCAATTTCTGCAACTGGTTCAACTTCAATAGCGGTTTCTTCAATTTCTTCTCCAACTAAATCTTCTACTTCAAGAACTTTTTCTTGTTCATTTTCAGCTACTAAAGGAGCTTCAATTTCTGTATCTGGAACTAATTCTTCTGAAGGTTCAACTTCATCAGTAATTGTTTCAACTTCCTGATTTTCAGCACGAATAAACTCTTGAGATTCATTGTTTAGGTTTCCGTCTACCGCGTTTCCGTTAACTGGTAGGTTATCATTCATTTCTTCTGACATTTTTTTAAATGTGTAAGGTTATACAATTTTAAGGGCGAAAGATACTAAAGTGTAGCCAAAAAACCAAGAAAATCAATGGTTTCTGTTAAAATTTATTTAAAGCTCACCTGAATATCATAAAAATAAATTATCAATTTCTAAAAACATTAGTTGTTTTTAATTTTGTGAAAAGTAGAAATTTTGTTGAATATGTCTTCATTTTTACCTTCAACCAAACTGATCTCTGTTTTTACAAATTTTTCTTCGTTGTATAGATTTATTTTGAATAAAAAGTTATCTAGAAAACTTTTAGATTGAATAATGTAGCTTTTAATGTCTTTTAAATTGAAACATATGTAAGTGTTACTTTTAATAGATATTAATGATATTTTATTAATATTTTTCCAATAAATTTTGATGTTGTTTATATGGTCATAAAAATATTCATCAGTTAATTCTATTGCAGGTTTTTTGTTTAAAATTCTATTTAAATTTTTTATAGTTTTAAGAAAATGATTTCTACCAATGAACCAAATAATAAGTGTTATTAATATTCCAAATGGTTGATTATTGTTTATAAGAAAGATTAATGTTGATGAAATAAATATTATTATAGTTATCATTGAATCTATCCATAATTTAATTGGATAATAGGAGAATTGATAGTTTTTTTGATTGTTCATGAATTTTCATGTTTCTATTTATTCCATATCTTCCAAGCTTTTTCTGCTTGAAAAACTAACATTTCATAACCATTTTTTATCACAGCACCTTTCTGTTTTGCTTTTTTTAAAAACTGTGTTTCCTCTGGGTTGTATATTAAATCGAAAGCAATGTGTTTGTCTGTAAAAAAACCGTAAGGAATAGGAGGAAATTCCTTTGTGTTAGGGCTAGTTCCAACTGGTGTACAGTTGATTATAATATGATAATTGTCAAAAGTAGTTATGTTTACTCTACTATAATCAATTGTATTTTCTGTGGCTTCACGAGAAACATAAGTATAGAAAATCCCCATTTGTTCTAAAGCAAAGGCTACTGCTTTGGCGCCACCACCTGTGCCTAGTATTAAAGCTTTTTTGTGATGGGGTTGGAGTAGAGGTTCTAATGATTTTTTAAAGCCATACCAATCTGAATTATAGCCTTTTAAGTTTCCTTTTTTTGTAAATCTGATTACATTTACCGCTCCAATTTTAGAGGCTTTTTCGGATAAAGTATCTAAGTAGGAAATAATTGATTCTTTGTAGGGAATTGTAACATTAAGGCCTTTTAAATCAGGATTATTTTTTATAATATTTGGAAATTCTTCTAAAGTTGGAATATCAAAATTCTTATAAACACAATCATTAAATAAATCTTGTGAGAATTTTTCGGTGAAGTATTTTTTAGAAAAAGAATAAGAAATATCTTTACCTAATAATCCGTATTTTTTATTGTTTGGTGGCATAAATCATTATTGGAACATTATATGAACATCTAACTTTTTTACCATTTTGCTCTCCTGGAGCCCATTTTGGCATTAATTTTAATACTCTTATGACTTCATTTTCTGTTCCATAACCGATGCTTCTAACAACTTTAATGTTGCTAATAGAACCATCTTTTTCTACAATAAAAGAAGCAATTATTCTGCCTTTTAATTCGTTTTCTTTCATTTCATTAGAATATTGAAAGTTTTTAGAAATAAAAGCAAATAGGTTTTTATTTCCACCTGGAAAATCTGGTTGAACCTCTATTCCTGTAGGGTTATAAATGATATTTTCATCTTCTTGTAGCGTTTTTGGCTCATATCCAGTTGGAGAAATTACCGCATCAGAATCAGCCTTAATATCATTACTTCTTTCTTCTAAAGAAATAACTTTAGTTGTGGCAACATCTTTTTTAGATTTATTTTTCTTTTTTTGAGTTTGTCCATAAGAAAAACTCATCAATAAGAATAAGCTTAATAATGCTAATTTCTTCATCTATTTTTTATGGTTTTCAATATACTTTTTAACAATTTCATTTTCCCAAACAATTGGAAATAATTCTTGTAAAAGTTTACGATTTTTATAATTCAAACGCAAACCATTACTTAAATGAAAACTTCCTTTTTCTTCTTCGTTTAAGGTGTAGTACAATCCAGCCAAACGGTATTCTACTTGATATTCTTCTGGGAAAAATTCAGATGCTTGAAGTAACGTCATTACGGCATTATCAAACTCTCCTAAATGTTGTAAAATATCTACCCAAAATAACCATGTATCTAAATTGGCATCGCCAAATTCTACTGCTTTTCTATAACCTTGTTCTGCTTCTTCATAGAATCCCATTGCTTTATTTATTGTTGCGTAACGCTTCCAATAAGCACGATTTTGATTATCTATTGCTAAAGCTTTATTTACATAATATAGTGATTTTTGGTAGTTTTTTTGACGCAAATAAAAATCAGTAATAGCAATCCAACCTTTATCTAAAAGAGGATCTTCATGAACTGTTTTATTAAAATATTTTAATGCTTCAGCTTTGTGTCCTAGTTTTTCATGACATTTTCCTATTCGTAATAAGGCATACGAAGTTGGGTCATCTAACTCAATAGTTTTTTGGTAGTTTTCAATAGCATCTTCATAACGTTTTAACCGTTCTAAAGCTTTACCATTTTCCATGAATGCGCCTAAAAACTCATCGTCAATATAGGTTGCAAATTCAAAGGCTTGAACTGCATTTTCATATTCTTTCAATCCATAATATAATCTTCCTTGTTGGTGCCAAGCAATTTCGCTGTACGGATTTTTATCAATATATTTTTTAAGATAGTCTATCGCTTCTGCATTTTGATCTAAAAACTCATAACAATAAACTACATTATAAAGTGCTGATTGGTCTTCAATATCTTCTTCCAAACATTTTATAAAGCTTTCTTTTGCTTTCTCTAAATTGTCCATAAATAGATATTCCATGCCAATTAAGTTATAAACATCGGCATAATCTTCGGTGTATTTTAGTGCTTCTTGGAGTAGTTCAACAGCTTTTTCGTGGTTATCTCTTTTGGAATAAATATTTGCTTTTTGTATAAAAATCTCTTCATTCGTTGGCTCAATTGCATACAACTCGTTCAGCATTTTTTCAGCAATATCGAGTTTGTCGTCATAAACCAACATTTCTACCTGAACTAGCTTTAAACCAGTTGATTTTGGATGCTGTTCTAAACCTAATTTTAATGCTTTTTTGGCTAAATTGGCTTTGCCCATGTCAAGATAATGAAGAATAATCTCTTCAAATTCCTCGGAATCAAAAAAGAAAACTTTATTGGTTTTCAACATCGATTCAAACTTTGATAAGGATAAATTGTAGTCTTCTTCGTCGTGATCCAAATACATAGCTTTTTGTTTAGAATTAAACAGAATAAAGATAATTAACTCTTACGTGCAAACGTGGAAAAATGTTTTTTGTTTTGAACAATTTAATTAACAGAAAAACAATTATTAATTATTCATTATCAATTGAACTTCATCCATTACTTCTAACATAATCTTACAACCTTCACGAATTTCATTTTCCGAAACTGTTAATGGTGGTGTGATTCTGATGGCTTTTCCTTCAAACAATAACCAAAACAGAATTAGTCCTTTGTCTTGACAACGCAAAATAATTTGATTGGTTATTTCTGCATCTGATGTCATGGCAGCAAGCATCAATCCTTTTCCTCTAATTTCTTGTATCAAAGGATGTACCAAAAGCTCACGAAATAATTTTTCTTTCTCTAATGATTGTTTGGCGTAGTCTTTTTCTAATACTTCTTGCAGTGTAGCCAAACATGCCGCAGCAATAACTGGATGACCGCCAAAGGTTGTAATGTGACCCAGTTTTGGATCATGACTTAACAAATCCATGTGTTTTTCATGAGCAATGAATCCGCCAACAGGCATTCCGCCAGCCATTCCTTTGCCGATGATTATAACATCAGGGACTACATTGTAGTTTTCAAATCCGAATAATTTTCCAGTTCTTCCAAATCCGGGTTGTATTTCATCAATAATCATTAAGGCACCAACTTCTTCGCAACGTTTTTTTACTTTGGCTAAAAAATCATTTTCAGGTTGAATAAAACCAGCACCACCCTGAATACTTTCAAGAATGATTCCAGCCGTTTTTGTAGTTATTTTTTGAATATCATCTTCGTTATTGAACGTTATAAAATCTACATCAGGAATCAATGGACGAAAAACTTGCTTGCGTTCTTCAAATCCCATGACACTCATGGAGCCCATTGTATTTCCATGATAAGCATTATGACACGAAATCAATTGACTTCTGCCTGTAACTCGTCGCACTAATTTTAATGCACCTTCACAAGCTTCTGTTCCGGAGTTTACTAAATAGACTTTGTTTAATTCTTTAGGTAAATGTTCGACTAATAATTTGCAGTATTGCACTGCTGGGCTTTGAGAATATTCTCCATAAACCATTACATGCGAATATTTGTCCAATTGATTTTTAATAGCATCATTTACTCGCTTATTTTGATGTCCGAGTGAACAAGCCGAAACGCCAGCCACAAAATCTAAATATTTTTTGTTGTTGGTGTCATAAATATACGAACCAATTGCATGTGAAACCTCCATTCCCAATGGATATGGTGATGTCTGCGCTTGGTATTTTATAAAATCGTTATTCATAATTTTGCTAATAAGACTAAATTTTGAGGGATTTTTTTAAGTATTTCTTTAGTACTTAATTATAGATTTTCAAAGTAAAATTTGTTTTTAATGATTTTACTTCTGTGGCAAATTTATAAAAATAGAGATAAGATGTGTTATATTATTAAGAAATTATACTATTACGGATTTCTAACTCTTGTTGTTAATTCTTTATAAATTGATCCCCAATTATTATTGTTAATATTATTCAGAAGTCCAGTTGTTGTTAACAAAGCATCTTGATCAGTTTCGTCATTTTTCCATGTCCAAGCACAAACGGATAATCCACGATTGTAAAGAATATTTAAAAAAGATTGTGGATTCATTAATACTCCTGCATTCATTGGTGCGGTTTCTCCAAAAATAATTGGTAAATTGTTTTGTTTCAATACCTCTAAACGATTTTGATTGGTTGAATCGTCTATTAAAAGCCATTTTTCATAAGCATGAATATCAAATATAATATTGCTCTTATTATTCAAAAAGTTTGCTCCTTGATTTACCACAACGCTTTCATCTTGACCTTGCTCACAACATGGAATTAAAATAATGTTCGCGTTACCAGCTGCTCTTACAACTTGCGTCAATTCGTTCATGTCACTCATCCAAATTGCATCAGTATATCCATCGGTTCTATTATAATTGTAGGGTTCATTCCAAACTTCAATCCAAACGTCGGGTTGATTTTTGAAAAAAGTTGCCCATTGTTGCAATTTTATTTTATAATCATTCCACCAAAAAGTTTGAGCAGGTCTTTTTCCGGTATATAAATTTACATTTGTTCCATCCCAACCAAAAGCGCAAAGAATAGTAACCTTATTGTTCAATCTATTTCCATCTACAATTTTTTGTAAAGAATGTAAATAACTGCCATTGGTGTCTTGAATTGGATTTCCATCTATTGGGTTTTCTTTTACGTTTCCTATAAATTCTCTAACAACATCTATGTTCCAATTGCTCATGTCGTTACTTCCTGCACTAAATGAATGAAATGCATTAACACCAATTAATTGAATGGGTTGATTTTGGTTAATAATTTTATTCCCAGAAATGGAATAAGTTAAAGATTGAATTGTTTCGGTTGGAATGGTTTCTTTTTGACAAGAAATGGTAATTTTAACTGTAATTAATAAAGTAATTCCAAATACAATGAGCATTTTTTTCTTCATATTAATATGACTTGTTTTATCAAAGTTAGTTATAATAAAATTAATGATGTCAAAATAACAAATCAGTTACGCAAATTTTTATATTTGTTGCATCATGTTATTAAAACATAATTAATTATGAAAAAAATCTTATTGCTTGCTGTTCTTGGATTATCACTTTCGGCAAATGCACAAGTAAAAAAACATAAGTTTAACACCAATACTAAAAAAGCTACCATTGTGGAAAAGAAAAAAGTAGTCTATCAAGTTTTTACAAGATTATTCGGAAATAAAAACACTACCAACAAACCTTGGGGAACTATTGAAGAAAATGGAGTAGGGAAGTTCAATGATTTTACGGACAAAGCCTTAACCGAAATCAAGAATCTTGGTATTACACATATTTGGTACACAGGTGTTCCGCATCATGCTTTGATAAATGATTATACAAAATATGGAATTTCAAACGATGATCCAGAAGTAGTAAAAGGTCGTGCAGGTTCACCTTATGCCGTGAAAGATTATTACAATGTCAATCCAGATTTAGCTGTCAATCCCGCAAAGCGGTTGGAAGAATTTGAAGCATTAATTGCTCGAACACACAAAAATGGATTAAAAGTTATTATTGATATTGTTCCCAATCATATTGCTCGTAAATATATTAGTTTGTCAAATCCTAATGAGTTCAATGATTTTGGTGCCGATGATAACACTTCTGTAGAATATGCTCGAAATAATAACTTTTATTACATTCCAGGACAACATTTTCAAGTTCCAACATCGGAAAGTTACAAACCATTAAACGGTGAAAAAAACTCATTAATTGATGGAACATTTGATGAAAATCCTGCAAAATGGACAGGAAATGGTTCACGATTAGCAAAACCAGACATCAATGATTGGTATGAAACTGTGAAAGTGAATTACGGAATTCGACCTGATGGTTCAAAAGATTTTCCGGAGTTACCAGAAGGTTTTGATAAAAAATCATATAAAGAGCATTTTGATTTTTGGAAAAATAAAGATGTTCCAAGTTCATGGAAAAAATTTAGAGATATTGCTTTGTATTGGACCACTAAAGGCGTTGATGGTTTTCGTTATGATATGGCAGAAATGGTACCTTATGAATTTTGGAGCTATATGAATTCGGCTATAAAAATGAAAAATCCAGATGCTTTTTTGATGGCAGAAGTTTATAATCCAAACGAGTATAGAAATTATATCTTTAAAGGTAAAATGGATTATTTGTATGATAAAGTTGAAACCTACGACCATTTAAAAGCCGTTATGCAAGGAAAAACGGTTCCTGATGGGCTTTCAGATATTCAGTATCGAAATGTAGATATTGCTAAAAACATGCTTCACTTTTTAGACAACCACGATGAGCAACGTTTGGCTAGTCCTGAGTTTGCAGGAAGTGGCGAAAAAGGAAAACCACTAATGGTAGTTTCTACTACAATAAGTTCATCACCAACCATGATATATTTTGGACAAGAAGTAGGAGAGGCGGGAAATGAAAATGGAGGGTTCGGAATGCATTCTAGAACATCAATATTTGATTATGTGGGTGTACCTAATCACCAACGCTGGATGAATGGTGGAAAGTTTGACGGTGGACAATTATCGCAATCAGAAAAAGACTTGCGTGATTTTTACAAACGATTATTGAACTTTTCGTTAAAGAGTGATGCCCTTATGGGACAATTCCAAGAGATACAAGGCATCAACAGGCAAGAAACCACTAACTATGATGAAAAACTGTATTCGTATGTTCGCTGGTCAGCTACAGAAAAGCTGATTGTAGTTGCCAATTTTTCACCCGACCACAGCAGTACATTTGATTTAAAACTGCCTAGTGATTTAGTTTCCAAATGGCATTTACACGATGGTATTTACAGCGTTAAAGATCAATTGTATGGCAGTACTACAACGCTATATATTGCAGATGGAGTAGGAATTATAAAAGTGAGTATTAAAGGAAGTGAGAGTTTTATTTTTAGATTGTAATATATATATTAGTAGAAATAAAAAGGTCAGCCATAGATAGGTATTAATGCGTTCAGTATCTATTTATATACTAAATATAAATAACACTTGTGTTGTATTACCAAATCCTTTACTTATCCAAATAAGTTGTAATATATCCTCTTGTAAAGATTGATAAGAAACTAATCCAATTTCCTCACTCCTCTAAATTTTAATAAATGTATTCTGGTCTTTTTAATTTAATGACATAAAAAAAGTGCCTCTGTATTTTTTACAGAGGCACTTTTTTTATGTATTAAGAAATAGTTGTTAATTATTTACAACTCTGAAAGTTACTTTTCGAACTAGTCTTCTAGCACCTTCTGAATCTGGAGCAACACTAGTATCTTCACCTTGTGAAACTGTATTTAGTCTAGAAGGATCAATACCAGCTTTAACTAAGATGTTTTTAACATTTTCAGCTCTTTTCAGTGCTAATGCGTTATTAGTTTCAGTTTTACCTAATTCATCTGCATGTCCAATAATATCAATTATCGTTCCTGGGTGATTTCTCAAGAAGTTTAACATAAAGTCAATACCCTCAGTAGAAGAATCTGTTGCTTCAGTTTTACCGCTTTTATAATAAGCACAAACATAACCTTCATTAACTAAACGTAATACGGCATCTTCTTTAGATTTTTCAACAGTCTCTTTAGTAGATTTTTCAACATATCTCTCTAATTCATCTGGAACACCATTTCTGTTCATGTCAACCATTCTACCTCTTGTATCAACGGCTACACCAGCAACTGAATTATTTTCTTGATCAAGATAATCGGGTACTCCGTCTTTATCAGTATCATTCATTTGTGTTTCAATATCACCTATTTTTTTGTCTAATGCTTCTATTTTTTTAAGATTTTCATCTTTAATAACAGCCCAGTCTCCATGCATCTCTGCTTTACCTAATGAATAAGTTAAACCTAATGATGTAGTAACCATTTGACCATTCAAATTATTAGATTCTACTGAATATGAACCATCCCAATTAAAATGTTGTCTAAAATTATTTTGGATAGTAACATCTAACAAAACAGCCATTTTTTTTGAAAAACGGTATTGTGGAGAAACTCCTAAAACCAAACCACCATTATATTCTGTTCTTCCATAGTTATGATTAGAATAAGGAACATTATAGGTTACAGTTGGATTTTCAGTTTTAGATGTCATTCTATCTACCTTAATACCTGCATGACCTAAAAGTCCGAATTTTTTCAAATTATCTTCAATTCCAAATAATCTATTAAGATTAACTACACCTTGAAAAGAAATACCCATCATTTGCATTTCAAATGGTAGACTTTCATTATTCTTAATGTTTTTTAAATCTTCATAATGAAACGCTAATTTAATACCAAATTTAGGGCCAAACATATATCTTCCAGCTAATGAAAGGCTATTGGCTTGAGGTTTCCCAAAAAAAGTACGAGAATCACTAGAAAAATATCCAGTCATATAAGGTTTTACTCCTTTGCCTTGACCAACAGTAGCTTCAACCGTCCATTTATTATATTCTGAGGAATTTTTATCTTCTTCTTTTTTATCTTGTGCATTGGTTGAAATTGCAGAAATCAACAATAAAGACAATAATGTAATTTTTTTCATTTTATAATAATAAGTTAAATTATGTATAATTATGTGCAAATATAATAGTTTACAACAAATTACCAACTTTTTGAGAGATAAAAACCTTATTTTTATTAATGCTTTTCAAAAATTATCATCGGTCTACTATGAAATCATTAAATTTGCTGTATAAAAAAAACAAAACAAAATGAGATTTCATACTAGAAAATGGGTTAAACCCGAAGATTTGAATCCGAATAGCACTTTATTTGGTGGTCGTTTATTAGCATGGATTGATGAAGAAATTGCACTTTATGCTATAATACAATTAGAAAGCCCTAGAATCGTAACCAAGCACATGTCTGAAATCAACTTTAGAAGTTCAGCAAAACAAGGTGATATTGTTGAAATTGGAATTGATGTTATCAAATTCGGAACTACATCTTTAACACTAATGTGTGAAGTTAGAAACATGATGACCAAAGAAACTATTATTACAATTGATACTATTACAATGGTAAGTGTTGGTTTAGAAGGAAAACCACATCCTCATGGAAAAACAAAAATTGAATATATCGAAGACCGATTGAAAAAAAGCTAACCTAAAAAGTTACTTTTATCAGAAGGCATTTCATAAAGTTCTAAATCAAAGTAGGCTATTGAAGCAATAATATGGTCAAAAATATCAGCCATAATATATTCGTATTGTTCAAATCGTTGATCTTTTGAAAACGCATAGATTTCTAATGGAATTCCCTGTGCAGTTGGTTGTAATTGTCGACAAAGTAGAATCATATTCTTATTTAAACCTGGATAGTTTTCCAAGTAATTAGTTATGTATTTTCTAAACAAACCAAAGTTTGTCATATTTCTTCCATTTATGGCTAGTTCCTTGTCAACATTATAAGTTTTGTTATATTTACTAATTTCAGTTTGTCTTATATCAATATAATCAGAAATCAATTGAATTTTTTTCATTTTCTGCAATTCATCATCAGTTAAAAATCGGATACTTTTAGCTTTAACCAAAATATGTCTTTTAATTCTTCGTCCGTCTGAATCCAACATTCCACGCCAATTTCTAAACGAATCAGAAATTAAGCTGTAAGTTGGGATTGTAGTAGTTGTGTTATCAAAATTTCTGACTTTTACAGTTGCCAAATTAATTTCAATAACATCACCATCTGCACCATATTTATCAAATGTAATCCAATCTCCAATTCGAACCATATCATTTAACGAAACTTGAACACTGGCTACAAATCCTAAAATAGTATCTCTAAAAATCAAAATTACAATAGCCGAAATTGCACCTAAAGTTCCTAACAAAGTGTTTTTGTCAATATCAAATAGTTTAGAAATAATTACGCCAACGCCATATATCCAGAGCACAATCATAATTACTTGAATGTAACTATCTATTGGCTTATCACTAAATCGAGGTTGTTCTTTTAGATAATCTCTAATCGCTTTTAAAACACTTCGTATTATCCAAAGCGATAATAAAATGATATAAATTCCAACTAATTTGCCAAACATCGATTCCCAATAAACATAATGTTCTAAAATAACTGGAACCGATTTATAAATAAATACAAATGGAATTAAATGGGCGATGTATTTGGCGGTTTGATTTGAAACCAATAAATCATCAAAATTAGTTTTGGTTTTCTTGGCAATAATTGCAAGTATTGTTACTAATATTAATCTAAATACAATATATGTAATATAAGCTAAAAAGCATAAAATGATTATATTAAGAATCAAACTTATATAAGAAGCCAATGTTTCGCCAAAATAAATTTTTCGCAACAAGGGATATAACCAACCAAATAATTTCTCTAAAATATTATGCATTTTTCATATATTTCTTTTCTATAAAAAAAGCTCCAAATGGAATTAACGAACCTAATAAAACTATCGCCAAATCTTTAATACTCCAATTTTGCTTTTCCTTAATCATAAATGCCAAATAAAGATAAGCAATAAAAAGAATTCCGTGTGTCATTCCTATTGGAAAAAGCAGTGTTTTATATAAAACCATATTATTCGGCTTTATAAATAACATGTTTGAAAGTAAAATTAAATACGAAAATCCTTCTAAAATAGCTGTAACCTTAAAAATCTTTGTCATTGTCTTTGTTTTGAAATGCAAAATTAAGTAATAACCTTAATATTAAATCTACAAAGTGCGTTACTTTTGCAATAATTTAGCATTTATATGAGTAAACGAGATTTAAAAAAATATTTATCCGAATTAAATAAAAGCCAACTTGAAGAGCAATTAATTGAGTTGTACGATAAATTTAAAGATGTAAAAGTCTATTATGATTTTGTTTTTAATCCAAATGAACGAAATTTGGTAAAAGATGCTAAACTTAAAATATCCAATGAGTTTTTCCCAATTCGAGGGAAAAAGCCAAAAATGCGGCGTTCGGTAGCTCAAAAATTCATCAAACATTTCATTTCACTTGGAGTTGATTCATTTATTATTGTAGATGTTATGCTTTACAATATTGAAATTGCACAAGCATTATCATCCGAAAAGCAAATAAATAGTCAAGCTTTTTATAAAAGTATGCTCAATTCGTTTGAACAAGCAATTAGTTTTATGATTGAAAAAGGTATTTTGGAGGATTTCAAAAGTAGAGTAGTGGCTATAAAAGATGAAACTATAAAGCAAAAATGGATGAATAAATATGAATTCAATGCTATTATCGAACGATTTGATTATTAATTTAAAGTTATTTTTTAAAATAATAGCTGAGAAACTCTTTTTTAGGTGTAATTTTGCAAAATTGTAAAAATCACTATGCCAAAAAAGGATTTACTTGCCGAAATTGAAGAAAAAAAGGAGCTTTATAGTTACCAAAAAGGCGATATTGATAAAATATTCGAACGATTAGATAATGCACCTAAAAATTATCATTTGCTTTATCAATTGCCAACTGGTGGTGGAAAAACAGTTATTTTTTCAGAAATTACAAGACGTTATTTAGAACAGCACAATAAAAAAGTTGTTGTTTTAACACACCGCATCGAACTTTGTAAGCAAACTTCCAAAATGCTTAAGGCTTTTGATGTTAAAAATAAAATTATAAACAGCGCCATCAAAGAATTACCAGATCAACAAGAATATTCGTGTTTTGTAGCAATGGTTGAAACTCTAAAAAATCGTCTTAATGATGAAAAATTAGAAATAGAAGATGTTGGTTTAGTGATAATTGACGAAGCTCACTTCAATTCATTCAGGAAGTTATTTAGCGCCTTCGGAAATGCTTTTATACTTGGAGTTACGGCAACACCATTGAGTTCAAATATCAAGTTGCCGATGTATGAAAATTACAATGAATTAATTGTTGGTGATACCATTCAAAATCTTATTGACGAAGGATTTCTTGCAAAAGCAACAACTTATAGTTATGATGTTGGATTAACATCATTAAAAGTTGGAATAAATGGTGATTATACTGTAAAATCTTCGGATGATTTGTACAGTAATATGGTTATGCAAGAGAAATTATTGCACGCTTATACTGAGAAATCCCTCGGAAAGAAAACCTTAATTTTCAATAACGGAATCAATACTTCCTTGCATGTTTACGAGAGTTTTAGACATGCTGGATATAACATTCGTCATTTAGACAACACAACAACTACAGAAGACCGAAAGGAAATTTTACATTGGTTCAAGAAAACTCCAGATGCAATTTTAACATCGGTTGGGATTTTAACTACAGGATTTGATGAGCCAACGGTTGAAACCATCATATTAAATCGTGCTACAAAATCATTGACGCTTTATTTTCAAATGATTGGTCGCGGTTCTAGAAAATTACCACACAAAGATAATTTTAATGTTATTGATTTAGGAAACAACGCATTACGATTTGGTTTGTGGAATAATCCAATGGATTGGCAACATATTTTTAAATCTCCCGAATATTATTTAGAAAGCCTTCGAGATGATGCAGATATTGAAAGTAATTTTAAATATATCATGCCAGATGAATTGCGTAAAAAATTTAGTAAATCAATTGATATAGCTATGGATGTAAATGAAGAATTTAAATTTACAGTCAAAAATAATATGAAAGCTAAAACAATTCTTGAAAAATCTTTAGAACAACATGCAACAATGTGTGTTGAAAATACCGAAGAATTATCTGATGCTAGAAAACTTTCTAAGGAATTAAATGATGATATTGAATATAGAATTAAACAATATTGTATTTGTTTAGGAAACGTTACAAAAAACTACAGAAGTTGGCTTATTGAAGATTACACTTTAAAATTAACAATTGCTATTGGTAGAATATATCGAATAAAAGTCATGAATGAAGCTGATTAATGACTAAAAATCTACTTTTTTTAAACGTCTCAATTTGCACTATAATTTATATTATGTAAAATAGAATATTTCAAAACATAACACTTAATTTTATAAAGCTCGATATCATAATTTAAGTTGTAATAAATATACATCTTTAAATTCTTTACAATCTTTATCTTCTTTACTTTTGCGGATTACTGTATTTTTTATATTTTTATAAAATTATATCACATTTATGACAAATGCTATTTCACAACGCGTAGCCAATTTTTTAAAAGAATACGAACCATTTAATTATCTTTCGTTCGATGATTTAATTAAAATTGCCAATACAATTCGTGTTATCAATTTAGAAAAACACAAATCATTATTTCAAATTAATGATATTTTACACGATTCATTTTATGTAGTTGCTTCTGGCGTGATTCATTTAACGGTAATTTCTGATGCTGAGGAAACTCTTTTGAACAAATGTTACGCTGGTGATATTTTTGGTTTACGTCCATTTTTTGCCAAAAATAATTACCAAATGACAGCAAAAGCTCGTGAAGAAAGTATTGTTTATGCTATTCCTATAGCAACTTTCAAACCATTTGTTGCTCAAAATTCTGATGTTTTAAACTTCTTGTTAGAAAGTTTTGCAGCAAATACAAAAGGAAATTTAGATAAAGATCACGGTTTAATTTCTGATAATGTTGGTTATTCTGACAATCAGTCTGATATGCTGTATTTTCAATCTTTAACTTATAACAAAACTCCTTTAAAAATTAGCACCGGAACAATTATAAAAGATGCCGCTCAATTAGTTACAGATACGATGTTGGATAGTGTTTTAATTACCGAAAATGGCTATCCTGTTGGTATTGTAACCGATAAAGATTTTCGTTCTAAAGTAGCAACTGGTCGTGTAGCATTTTCAAATACAATAGATAAAATAATGGCATCACCTGTTATTACTGTAACTGAAAATATTTCAGTTGCTGAAGCGCAGTTAATTATGCTAAAATATGGAGTTACTCACTTGTGTGTCACTCATGATGGAACTGATAAATCAGATGTAAAAGGAATAATATCTGAGCATGATTTAGTTGTTGCTCAAGCCAATAATCCTGGTGTTCTTTTAAAAGAAATCAAGCGCTCGCAATCAGCAAAAGAACTAAAATTGGTTCGTGATAAATTAGCAGATATTATTCAATCGTCTTTAAATAAAAATATTCCACTTACTCACATTAATAGTATTGCTGGCGAAATCACACTTGCTATAGTAAAAAGAGCTGTAGAACAGGCTATTTTAGATTTAGGCTCTCCTCCTGCTCGTTTTGCATGGTTAAGTATTGGAAGTCAAGGACGTAAAGAGCAATTGTTATTAACAGACCAAGACAGTATTTTAGTATTTGAAGATGTCACAGCCGAGAAATATCGTGATGTAAAAGATTATTTTTTGAAATTAGCTAAAAAAACAACTGCAACATTAGAAAAAGTTGGATTTGTTTTTTGCCCACAAGGACACATGGCAAGCAATATGCTTTGGTGCAAATCATTGACTGATTGGTCAAAACAATATAATAATTGGATGAATACTCCAGGTGAAAAATCCAATGAAATAAGTAGTGTTTTCTTTGATTATGAAATTGCTTTTGGAGAACAAAAAATTGAAGATGCAATAACAGATGTAATTTTCAAAAACGCAAAAAATAATGCTCTTTTCTTTGATTATCTAGGAAATGATGCTCTAAAAAAACCAGCACCTCTAAATTTCTTTAAAAAATTTAATTTAGAAGAAGAAGGCGAATATAAAGGCAAGTTTGATATTAAAACCAAAGCACTAATGCCATTAATTGATGGTGCTCGATTATTAGTTTTGAGTAACAATATAAGAGGAATAAACAGTACTTATTTGAGATATAAGCAATTAGCTATGATTGATCCTAAATATTCAGAAATTTATCTTAATTGTGCTGATGCTTTTTTATTATTATCAAAATTTAGAGCTCAAGAAGGTTTAAAAAATGATAGTTCAGGGCAGTATATTAATTTAGAAGAACTAAATAAAGTAGATAAAGAAAAACTCAAAAATGCCCTTATTCCTATGCGTGAATTGGAAGATTTAATTAAAGATAGATTTCAACTTACTCAATTTTCATAATCATGCTCGATTGGATAAAAAATATAAATAAAGATCATCCAGAATTTTGGAAAATCTATTTATCTAAATTAGATAAGAAAAGTGACCGTTATGTCGCTTTAAGTGTTGATACAACAGGATTAAATCCTAAAAAAGATGTTATTTTATCTTTTGGAGCAGTTGCTGTAGTTAATGATAATATTATTATTGGAGATGTATTTGAAGTAACTATTCCACAATATAAATTTCTTCACGATAATGGCATGCCTAATGATTTTCTTTTAGAATCTGAACAACCTAAATTATCGGAAGTTCAAGCAATGGAATTTTTAGTTAATTATATTGGAAATTCAACTTTAGTGGGACATCGCATAAATTTTGATATAGAAATGATTAATGAGGCGCTAGAAAAATTAGGTTGTGGAAGACTCAAAAATGAAGCTTTAGATATTGAAGTTATGTACAAAAAACTTCATGATATTAATGATAAAAATTTTTCATTAGACGAGTTGAGTCATATTTTTAAAATTGCTAAAACCGAACGCATTTCTACAACGGACGATTCTTATACAATTGCATTATTATTTTTGAAACTCAAATCTCGTTTGGGATTAAAATAATATAATTATGAGAAAAATTATTTTTATGATTTTAATTTTTCCTTTATTTTTAGCATATAGTCAAGATGATATTATGAAAAAAGATTGGCCTAATTTAAAGAAATATGCAACGGAAAATAACATTTTGTTGCAAACACCAAGTGCAAAACCAATCGTTTTAATGGGGGATTCCATTACCGAATTTTGGAAAGTAAACGATAGTGCTTTTTTTAAATATAATAATCTAATAGATAGAGGAATTAGCGGGCAAACTACTCAACAAATGTTGCTTCGTTTCCGACAAGATGTAATCAATTTGAAACCCTCAACAGTTGTTATTTTAGCAGGAATAAATGATATTGCAGAAAATACGGGACCAATTACTCTTGAAGCTATTTTTGGCAATATTGTTTCTATGGCAGAATTGGCCAAATTAAATAAGATTAAAGTTGTTCTTTGTGCTGTTTTACCTTCAAATATTTTTTATTGGAATCCAAAACTTCAACCAGCAGACAAAGTTATTGAGCTGAATAAAATGATAAAAGAGTATGCCTTAAAAAACAAAATTTCTTATATAGATTATTATTCGGCAATGGTTGATGACAACAAAGGATTAGATAAAAAATACGGAGATGATGGAGTTCATCCAAACTTGAATGGTTACAAATTTATGGAATCATTACTTCTTAAATTTTTAAACAAATAATTTTCTAAAACGTTTTCGTTTTAGAAAACAACTCCTTTTCATACATTTTCACCACATATTTCATTTTTTTTAATATTTTTAGGGTTTATTTAATATTCTTAAAATTTTAATACTCTTTTGTAAAAATAAATGAAAATTTCACATGTTTTTTTGTTGACTTTACTATGTCAGTTGACTTTTTCTCAAAATAAATCAACTAATTATAACGAACCTTATCGTTTACAATTTCACTTTACTCCTACTGCCAAATGGATGAATGATCCTAACGGATTAGTTTATCTTAATGGAAAGTATCATTTGTTTTATCAATATTACCCTGAAGGAATTATATGGGGACCAATGCATTGGGGACATGCTGTTAGTAATGATTTATTACATTGGGAACACCTTCCAATTGCATTATATCCTGATAAACTAGGATGGATTTTTTCAGGAAGCGCTGTAATTGATCAAAATAATACTTCTGGATTTGGTAAGAATGCTATGGTTGCCATTTTTACATACCATAATGATGAAATTTGGAAAAAAGGAAATAAAAATACCGAAAGTCAAGGAATTGCCTATAGTTTAGATGAAGGAAAAACCTGGACGAAATATAAAGAAAATCCAGTTTTAAAGAACTCTAACGAACAAGATTTTAGAGATCCCAAAGTATTTTGGAACGAGTCAATTAAAAAATGGAATATGGTTTTGGCTGTTGGTGATAAAATCAAAATTTGGTCTTCCGTTAATTTAAAAGAATGGCAATTTGAAAGTGATTTCAAACCACAAAATGACTTAAAATATTTAGGTGTTTGGGAATGTCCAGATTTGTTTCCAATGAAAATTGCTTCTGGCGAAACCAAATGGGTTATGATAGTAAATCATGGAGATAAAGCTCCAAATGGCGGTTCTGGAACACGATATTTTGTTGGCGATTTTGATGGTAAAACATTTTCAAACAACCAAAAATCTATTTGGATGGACAATGGCACCGATTTTTATGCGGCAGTTACCTTCTCCAATGTTCCTGATAATAAAAGAATTCTCTTGGCTTGGATGAGTAATTGGCAATATGCTACCAAAGTTCCAACCGAAGTATGGCGTAGTGCAATGACAATGCCTAGAGAATTAGAATTAAAAAAAGATAAAAACGAATTTTATCTTAATCAAAAAATGATTGCTCAATTTTCTACTTTGACAAAATCAGTATTTGAACAAGAAAAAGTAGATACTCCATTTGAAAAAATGAATATAGACTTATCTCAAACGGAGGTCAATTTCAATCTTGAAAAAAATACAGATGTTATTATATCACTTTTAAATTCAAAAGGAGAAGTTTTTACAATAACATTATCTGAAAATCAATTAATTACTGATAGAAGTAATTCTGGAATAAAAAACTTTAGTGACGTATTTGCAACTAAACCACAAGTGATGCAACTGCACGATATAATCACTTCATTTCAAATTGTTTTAGATAAATCATCTGTCGAAATTTTATTAAATAAAGGAAAGTATTCTATGACTAATTTGTTTTTTCCTACCGAGAATTATTCAAATTTGAATATCATTACCAAAGACAATATTCCTTTAACCAACTTAAAAATTAATTCAATTTCCAGAGTTTGGAAATAACAAAGTATAAATTTATGAATAATAGAAAAATATTTTATTGGTCAATTATAGTAGCATTAGCTGGATTTTTATTTGGATTCGACACTGTAGTTATTTCAGGAGCAGATAAACAATTGCAAGCACTTTGGCATACTTCTGATTTGTATCACGGATTAGTAGTCATGTCATCGGCATTATGGGGAACTGTTATTGGAGCTATTTTTGGAGCTATTCCTACTAATAAATTAGGGCGCAAAAAAACGTTAATTATTATAGGTGTTTTGTTTTTTGTTTCGGCATTAGGAACTTCATTAGCAGAAAACACTGTGGTATTTGCATTTTTCAGATTCATTGGAGGATTAGGTATTGGCGCATCAACTATTGCTGCTCCTACTTATGTGTCTGAAATTGCTCCTGCGAAAGACAGAGGTAAACTGGTTGCATTATACCAATTCAATATTGTTTTTGGAATATTGATAGCGTTTACATCTAATTATTTCTTGCAAGATATTGGAGAAAATTCTTGGCGTTGGATGCTAGGAATTCAAGCTTTTCCGGCATTAATTTATACTATTTTAGTATTTGGTGTACCCGAGAGTCCACGTTGGATTTTGGACTATTTGAAAGATAAAACTAAAGCTATTGCTATTTTAAAGCAAATAAACCCAAATTCTAATCTAGATGAAGAAATTAAAGCAATAGAAACCGAAAAATCGAAAGAAACTGTGGATGAAAATATATTTATGAAGAAATATAGAAAACCATTATTATTAGCTTTTTTTATTGCTTTTTTTAATCAACTTTCGGGTATAAACGCCTTTTTATATTATGCACCTAGAATTTTTGAATTGGCAGGTTTAGAAAAATCAGCTTCATTTTTAAGCAGTATTGGAATTGGAATAATCAATCTTTTATTCACCATTATAGGTATCACATTAATTGATAAATATGGAAGAAAAACTTTAATGTATATTGGCTCAATAGGTTATATCATCTCGCTTGGATTAGTTTCTACAGCATTTATGCTAGAATGGAAAGGAATGTTAGTTCCAGTATTTTTCTTCTTGTTTATTGCTTCACACGCCATTGGTCAAGGAGCGGTAATTTGGGTGTTTATTTCTGAGATTTTTCCAAATAAATTACGTGCGGCAGGACAGGCCTTTGGATGTTCCGTTCATTGGATTTTAGCGGCATTAATTCCATCATTTATTCCTTATTTATTTAAAACTATTGGTACTGCAACTGTTTTTATTATATTTTGTTTGATGATGGTATTACAATTAATATGGGTATTTTTAAAAATGCCAGAAACTAAAGGTCAAACTTTGGAAGAATTATCAGAAAGTTTATCTAATAAAGAAGAAATAAAATAAAATGAATAAAAATGTAGTTTGTTTTGGAGAAGTTTTGTGGGATGTATTACCTACCGAAAAGATTGCTGGTGGTGCACCAATGAATGTTTCTATTCGTTTGCAATCATTGGGAATTAATGCAAAAATGATTTCTAAAATTGGCAATGATGAATTGGGTAAAGAACTTCTGAATATAATAAAAGAGAAGAATGTTGATACTTCATTAATTCAAACAGATTTTACTCATTCTACAGGTGAGGTTCTAGTTAAATTGGACGCTAAAGGAAGTGCGACTTATACTATTGTTTATCCTTCAGCTTGGGATAGTATTTTGATTACAAAAGAAAATATTGATGCCGTTCGTGAAGCAGACGCTTTTGTTTTTGGATCTTTAGCAAGTAGAAATACTATTTCTAGAAATACGCTATTGACATTATTAAAAGAAGCTAAATACAAAATATTTGATATAAACATTAGATCACCATTCTATTCTATCGAATTCTTGAAAGAGCTAATGGATTTATCAGATTTTGTAAAATTAAACGACGATGAATTATTAAAAGTTGCACAAGCTTTAGGCTCAAAAACAGATACTATTGAAGATAATATATTATTTCTTTCTAAGTTAACTAATACTAGAACTATTTGTATTACTAAAGGTAAAGATGGCGCAATATTATACGCTGAAAATCAGTTTTATAGAAACAAAGGATTTGCAGTTACTGTTGCTGATACAATTGGTGCAGGTGATAGTTTTTTAGCTGCATTATTGTCTGAAATTTTACACACTAATGATTATCAAAAAGCAGTTGAGTTTGCATGCGCTGTTGGTGCATTAGTCGCTTCTTGCAATGGTGCGAATCCAGTGATTACCAATAAAGAAATTGAGAGCATATTACAATAATATTATTTGTAAGAAAAAACACATTTAATTTTATTGAAAATTTCAAGATATAGATTGCAATAATAAAAATGTAGAAATTATTCTACATTTTTATAAATAATTGATTAATAACGTATTAATTTTTAAATGTTTCGTTTTAACCATGAAAAATTAAAATTTCCGAAAGAATTTATGTGTTAAAAAATTAAACTTTATTTAACAAAAATCAAAAATGAGTTAATAAAATCTTAAATTTGGTATTAACTTTATATTTTAAATATTAAAAACATAATATATTTTAAACTGTGATTCTATGGGAAAGAACTACTTTGAGAATATTGATATTTATAAACTTTTAGAAACATTACCTAACACAGAATATGATGCTATTACAGAATTAGCTTCTATACTTTGTGGTATTCCACTAGCTTCAATTTCTTTTATTACAGACACCCATCAATTTTATAAATCCTGTTATGGTTGCAGTTCAATTCCAGATCCCATTGATCAATCTTTGAGTATGCATACTTTTAATCAATCTAATCCGATTTTTATCATTGAAGATGCCAGATTAGATGGTCGTTTTAAAGATAAAACATATGTAGTTAACGACCCTAAAATAGTTTTTTATGCAGGAATTCAACTTATTACTTCATCTAAAGTTATTATTGGTGTTTTAGCTGTATATGATTATTCTCCTAATACTCTTTCGGATGTTCAAATTAAATCATTGCAATTATTAGCAAATCAGGTAGTTCAATTGATTGAACTGCATAAGAGTAAAATTGAATTAGATCTAAGTGAAAAAAAATATAAAGCAATGATTGAAAACTCAATCATTCCTATTTTGTTTTCAAACCCTATTAACGGTCAGGTGATTGATGCTAATAAAGCAGCTTGTGAATTATTTGAATATTCAGCAGATGAGTTTAGAACCTTGGCTCGTGAAAAATTTATTGTTCACGGTAGTAGTGCTAATCAAATATTACAAAAAAGAAGAGATGATGGAATTACATCTATAGAATTAATAGGTATTAAAAAAAGTGGTGAACAATTTCCTTTTGAAGGAAGTTCATCTATTTTTAAACATAGTGATGGCGAATTAAGATCAATCTCAATTCTCACAGATATTACTAAACGGAAAAAAATTGAGCAGGAAAATTTAATGTTAATGAACAATACCGAAGTATTATTTATTATGATAAACTCAGAATTTGAAATCATCTCCTTTAATGAACAATTTCATAAAATGTATTATGATTATTTTGGAGTTGACATTAAGATTGGAGGTTCTTTTTTTGATTATGCGCATCCAGCAGATAGAGAATTGGAACGAGAAATTTGTAATAGAGTAATGAATGGTTCGTATGAAGAAAATGAATTTGCACTATATATAAATGGTACAAAAAACTATTTTTTACTAAAATATCATCCAACAAAAGATAGATACAATATAATTAATGGTGTTTTTGTTACTGCTTTTGACATTACTAAACGCAAAAATGCTGAAAGAAAATTAGTGAAAAGAGAACAAGAATTGTCATTAATTTACAACAATGTAAATGATGTTATTTTTTTAATTGAAAATGAGGGTAATAATAAATTTAAAATAGCAGCAATCAATAAAGCTTACTATAAAATTTCAGGATTAAAAGAAGAGGAAGTGATTAACCATTATCTTAATGAAGTAATTCCTGAGCCATCTTTACGCTTAACATTATTGAATTATCAATTATCAATTTCAACTAAAAGCACTGTAACTTGGGAAGATGTAAGAACTTATTCTACAGGAATTAAAACTATCATTACAACCGTTACTCCTATTTTAAATTCAAAAGGAATTTGTACTAAATTAATTGGGTCGATTCGAGATGTTACTGAAACGCGCAATGTAATAAGTGAAAATAACAAAATAAGTAATGAGTTAAGTAAAATAATGTTCTCCTCAGTAGATATAATCTGTACTATTGACGAATTTGGAAATTTTATTAATGTGAGTAATGCCTCTGAAAAAATATGGGGCTATTTACCCGAAGAAATAATTGGTAAACCCTTCATCAATTTAGTATTTGAAGAAGATAGAGAACGTACACTTTCTGCGGCTGATGAACTAATGAATGGTGCAGAATACACTTATTTTGAAAATCGATATATTAAAAAAGATGGAACCATAGTTCCTATTGTTTGGTCTATTAGATGGGATGAAAAAGACAGAATAATTTACTGCACAGCAAAAGATGCTACTAGCCAAAAAAAGCATGAAGAGGAACTAATTTTGTCTGAAAAAAAATACAAACATCTTTTCGAAAACAACCCAGCTCCAATGTATGTTTTCGATTTTGAAACTCTTAATATAGTTGATTGTAATGATGAAGTACTCTTAAAATATGGATATACTAGAGAAGAATTTTTACAATTAAATATGATGCAAATTAGACCTATTGAAGAGATTGCATCTGTAAAATATATAATTGATAATGCAGATAAAAAAGGGGATAAAGTAGTTAAATTTACAACTAAGCATCAAAAAAAGAGTGGAGAGATAATAGTTGTAAATATTAACGCTCACGTGATGGATTATAACGGAAGGAAATGTACTTTAGTTCTAATTGATGATGTAACCGAAAAATTAAACTATCTTCAATCAATAGAACGTCAAAACGAAATTCTTAAAGAAATTGCTTGGATGCAATCACATGTAGTTAGAGCGCCATTAGCCAGAATTATGGGATTTATTGAACTAATAAATGACGCTTCAATTATTGAAGAAAAATCAGAATTACTGCCTTATATTTTAGAAGCTGCTAAAGAATTAGATGTTGTTATAAAAGACATTGTAACTAAATCTGTATTATTAGATCGATAATTCATCTAATACTAGCTTAAATTGTTAAAATGGTTGAATCTTAGAATTATATTACTTTAAAATAAGTTAATCTTGTTATGATAATTATCATATTTAATTGGTTAAAAGGATATTAAATTTGACAAACCTTTAAAAACCAATTCTTATGACGAAATTAACAATTCCATTATATTCTTGGAACAATGGAGCATTCATCATGATAGGAGTTTTTGCATTAGTAATCATAGGATTAGTTGGCGCAATTTTTCTCATGATGGGAAGTAATAAAAACAAAAAAGACTAGCAAGTTAGGATACTTAAAAACTATTTTGTCATTAGGTTGATTTTATTATGATTAATCTTATTACCAAAACAAAATTGTAATCGAAAAAAAGATGTGTTTAGAAAAAATATTTTTTCTAAACACATCTTTTTATATGCTGTCAAAATAAAGGTTTTATAATTAAATTAATCTTCATCGCTTTTATTCTCGGGCGGCATTGTGTCTTTTTGATTTGCATTAAGTGCTGGAGTAGCATTAGCTCTAATTTCAGTATGACGAATTTCGCCGCCACTAGTTCCAGTTCCCTTAGCTAGAAAAACTGTTACAAATGCTATTGTTAAAGCTAGAAATGAAATTAATTTTGCTTTAGAATGGTTTTTTATATTTGTATAAATTCCAAGTAACGAAATAACACCTAATAAATATAAAAAGAGTGCTAATTTTTCAGCCATTTCTTCATGATCATGAATTATTTTACGACCAATATTAGGCATATCTTTAACCATTTCTTCGGCTCCATCTCCTGTAGCCATACTTACAGCAGCAAAAATTGCAGCCACTACAAATAAACAATAAGCTGTATTTTTTACAGTATTATTTTTCAATAAAAGTCCGGCTATTAAAATTCCTAATCCAAAAATTGAACCAATAATTGGAAAGTGATTAACAACCATGTGTAAATGTGCATCATTCATAATTTGAATTCTTAAAATTTAGACAAAAATAAATCAATTATAATATTTTACTAAGATATGCTTAATTCTAATGTGGTTCCAATATTTTCTTTACTTGTAATTGTTATAGTAATTGATAATATATCGCACAAACGTTTTGCTATTGACAACCCTAATCCAATACCTTTAATTTCTGGATGATTTGTTGATGTTTTAGTTCTATAAAATGAGTTAAAAACTTTACCAATTTCATCAGAAGAAATCCCTATTCCATTATCAATGATTTTTACAATAGTCTTATAATCATTTTTTTCTATAACAACTTCTACTTGTCCATTATCTTTAGAGTACTTCAAGGCATTAGATATTAAATTGTGTAAAATTATTGTTAAAAAATAGCCATCGGTTTTAGCGTAAAGCTCTTCTTTTGGAAATTTCTTAACAACAATAATATTTTTTGATTTAGCTTTATTTTTAAATCTATTTATTGATTCAGCAACACATTCGTTAATGTTAATATGCTCAATATTTAATGATAATTTTTGATTTTCAAATCGAGCTAAAAGTAATAATTGATCTACTAAATTGTTTATTCTATCGACTTCGGATATACAAAAAATAATTTTTTCTTGGTATTCTTCTGGGTTTCTTGGTTTTCTTATTAATACTTCTAATGTACCTTTAATGATTGCTAAAGGTGTTCTAAGTTCATGAGAAGCATCTGATGTAAATTGTTTTTCTCTTTCAATAGTACTTTCCACCCTATCTAACAAATTATTAATCGTTTTTGTTAAAGTAAATAATTCATCTCTATTTCTTGGTAAAGGAATTCGAGATTTTAAATTATCATTTGTAATTGCATTAGAAGTAGTAATAATTGCGTTAATTGGTTTAATACTTCTACCAGCAATAAATTGAGCAATAAAAAACAAAAATAAAAGTACAATTGGAAAAATTACAAATAGTATTGATTTTAATTTTTCTATAATTAAAATTGCTTCTTCCATAGAAACAGCAACAATAATATAACCATTAATTTTATTTTTATAGTATAGAGGAACTTGAATTTGCCTAACCGATTTACCAGATAATTTAATATCTGTTACTTTGTCCTTGAGTAGTTTATAGTTAAATAATAAGTTTTTACTTTTTAAATTTTCTGATGTTTCTATAACAGTTCCAACACTGTTAGTAATTTGCAAAAAAACAGGGTCAACAGATACTTCATTATGTTCTCTTTTTAACCACTCTTCTGGATTTATCAGTTCAATATTATTTTCTCCAATTCTTATTTTTTCTTTATATTCTTTGACTTCAAAATCTATATGTTCATTGACCTTATTGTTCATAGTTAATGATACAATATTATAAATTGAAAAGAAGACCACAAAAATCAACATCGCTGCTGAAATAATGTAGAAAAAAGCAATTCTATTTTTTAAGGAAAATTTGTTCATTCAATTTAGTCGTTAACAATATAGCCTACTCCTCGTATTGTTTTTATACAATCATTATCTTTATTTATATTTAATTTTTTTCTTAACGCATTCATAAACACATCAATAACACCTGTGTCATATTCAAAATAAATATTCCAAACTTTTTCGATTATTTCGGTTCTTGAACAAACTCTACCTTTATTTTTAATTAAATAGGTTAACAATTCAAATTCTCTTTGTGTTAATGCCACTTCTTTATCTTCTGAAAAAACTTGACGTTTTGACATATCAATTTTAATAGCACCCAATGTTAATATTTCATTATCATTGTTTTTTCTAAAATGAACTTTTATTCTTTCTAAAAGTTCGTCAAAACTGAAAGGTTTTTTTATATAATCATTAGCACCCGCTTTTAATCCTACAATAGTTTCTTGAATTGTATCTTTTGCAGTTAAAAAAATTATTGGAGTAGTTTTGTCCTTTTCTCTAAATTTTTTGCATACCTCAAGCCCCGATATATTAGGTATCATCCAGTCTAGTAGAATTAAATCTACTGACTTAGTTGTTGCCATTTCTAAGCCTTTTAATCCGTCAGCAGCCACAAGAACTGTGTATCCTTCTTCTTCAAGACCTTGACTTAAAAAATTTGAAATACCAATTTCATCCTCAATAATTAAAATTTTACCCATAATAGTTAGTTTTATTGAATAAATTTAAACCCAAATGTAATAATATTAGCTATTAAACCATCATTTCTTTGATAATTATTATACCTAAAATCAATGTTTTTTAATCCAAATCCAAACAAATGGAAATTAGTAAAAATATCTACATAAGAAACACCAAATCCATATTGATTGGTTATGAATTTTGACAAATCATAATCCGATGTATAATAGGTTTCTGTAGATAAATGTTGTTCAAATGGAGCAAAATATTTAGACGCGTTTTGAGTATAATAACGATACATTGGATAAACTGTAAATTTATCATTTAATTTAATAGGGATTTCAATATTTGCAGTTTGTGAAGAAATACCCCAATCATCTGTATAATAGCGATAATAAGTTCTTAACTTAAATCGTTCATTTATATAATAATTTGCTCTAAAACCTATTGGTAATTTCACTCTTGAACTTGGTAAACGCTCAATATCATCGGCTAATCTATAAACACCTATATTGGAAGAAGATTCATAATCAGAAATATATTGTTTTTGTCCGATATAATAATTAGCAACATCAGCAAAGTAAATTCTTTGATAAGGAGTTGACAACAATCCTTCTTGTCGTAATAAGTCAAAGAAAATAGAAAACTGTAATTTGCGCGTAACAATTTGCGAAAAACTAAAAGAAACAGAATATGAATTTCTCTTTTCTGTATCTAATGTTGTAAACTTTATGGGTTTATATGACGTTGTTGCATTTCCATTTTGATTATAAATTGTAACTCCATTTAAGTAACCATTATTTTGAAATGAATTTCCATATTTAGCATATTCGTGCAATTCTGTTGGATAAATTGGACGCCATTTATCAAGATATATATTAGTTTTTAAACTCAATTCAGTATTTTTCTTGTTGAATAATTTTGTGATTCCTCCACCAAAACCAAATGAAGTATAATCAAATTCATTGGAAACAGAAACATCTGCATTCCATATAAAGTTTCTATTGTTGCTACTATGACTGTAATTTCCACTCAAGCTAATTAACTGATCAGATGCAGATGCCCCAGAAGATGCCAACCATGGTGTTCCATAAGGAGGCGAAGTTGTAGTTGTTGTGTGACCAGAAGCACCAGACGTTGAACTATTACTATTAAACGGATTTATATTACTTGAAGAAGCAGATGTATATGCCGAAATTCCAGTATCAATAGTTAAAACATCATCATCATTCATTGGTACTGCAACCGTAATATTAGTAGCAAAATCTTTAAGTTTTTCTGATCCCATACCGCCAGAAACTGCTGAGTGAACTCCATCTTGTTTATAATAACTCATTAATATGTCGGCTTCTACATTTTCTAATACAGGTTTTTTATACTTTTTTATGGTATCTTTTACTTTTTCTTGTGAAAATGAAACGATTGAACTAAAAATGGCAAATATTAAAATATTTTTTTTCATTGATTAATAATAATTAATTGCAACCACAACCTCCGCCAGATTTTCCTCCGTTTGCTCCAGCAGCAGCTTCTCTATATACTTGAAAAGTAACTTCATATTTTTCTGATGTTTTGGCTCCTAGTTTCATTTCGGGATCATTAATCAATTCTTTTTCATATTCTTTAACAGCAACACATGAAGTCATAGATGCTGCAAATAAAATTAAGACTAAGTATTTATTCATTTTTATAGTTTTTTAAATCAATGTTTTTCGAAGAATAGACTTTGCCTTTATCATCAACCATGATGCAACCTATTCCTGGTAATTTATTTACAAGTTCCATTCCTTTGTCTTTTCCTAATACAAAAACTCCTGTGGCTAGTGCGTCTGCAACTTCGGTTGTTTTTGCAAAAACAGATACGCTTACCAAACCTTGAGCTGGATAGCCCGTTCGAGTATCAATTATATGTGAATATCTAATTCCATTAAAAATCACATATTTTTCATAACTACCAGACGTTTCTACGGCAGAATCTTCTAATGGAAACATGGCAAATATTTTATTTTTAT
>CANCFZ010000002.1 GCA_947377425.1 Flavobacteriaceae bacterium | reverse complement strand
TCAAAAATACTTGCAAACGGAATACTAAGAGCACTTGGAGTTTTAACTTTAATTTTTGTTGGATTATATTTTATTTATTTAGTTCAAACTGTACTACTATATTTAATTGTTTCTGTGATTTTTTCAATGATTGCCAATCCAATAGTGGAATTTTTTAAAAGAAGATTAAAATTTAAAAATACTTTAGCCGTAGCAACAACCTTAATCTTATTTTTATTGTTGATCATTGGATTGATTATGCTTTTTGTACCTTTAATAACATCCCAAAGCACTAATTTATCATTATTAGATACTAAATCAATTGAACTTAGATGTGTTGAATTATACAATCAATTAAGTGTTTATTTAGACAGACACAGTATTAATAGTTCTAAATTAATTAAAGAATCTGATATAACTTCACGATTGAATTTTAACTTTTTGACTGATTTTTTTAATTCTATAATTGGAACTCTTAGTAGTTTGGGAATTGGATTAGTAACCGTGTTTTTCATAAGTTTCTTTTTCTTAAAAGACAAAGTTCAGTTTATCATTGGAATGAAAAAAATTCTTCCTGATGAACACGAAGAAAAAATTCTTAACTCAATTGAAAAAACAAGATTACTTCTTACTCGATATTTCATCGGTTTATTTATTCAATTAACTGTAGTATTCATTTTATATCTAATTGTTTTACTCATCTTTGGAGTTGAAAACGCAATAGTCATCGCTTTTTTGTGTGGGTTACTAAACATCATTCCCTACATAGGACCATTCATAGCATCCATTTTAGCCGGAATTTTAACAATGTTGAGTAATATTGGAAGTGATTTTCAAACTGTTATTTTACCCACAACAATCTATGTTACCATTGGTTTTTTTATTGTTCAATTAATTGACAATAATGTTTCTTCTCCAATTATATTTTCTAAAAGCGTCAATTCTCATCCTTTAGAAATATTTTTAGTCATTCTTATTATTGGAACTTTATTTGGAATTACCGGAATGATAATCGCAATTCCGCTTTACACCATCTTAAAAGTTATTGGGAAAGAGTTTTTTCCAGAAAATAAAATCATTAAAATTTTAACTAAAAACATTTAATTCAGCTTTTTTTTAATGAATACTAACGAAATTTTAAATCTTGAAATACAGAACTATATCTATGAAAAAACAGGTTCTGATAGTTCTAAATTAGCATTTCAAAAAAATCCATTTCCCGAAGTAGATTTTAAAATTATTTTAAATCAAATTGAAGCTCGAACTAAAAGCAAAGACAAACTACCAACTTGGTTTACTACTAAAAACATAATTTATCCAAGTAAAATTTCTGTTGAACAAACATCATCCGAAATTACGGCACAATACAAATCTGAAATAGTTTCAGGAAAAAATCTAATTGACTTATCCGGTGGTTTTGGAATAGATGATTTTTACTTTTCTAAAAAAGTAAATCAAGTAATTCATTGTGAAATTAATGAAAAATTGTCCGAAATTGTTACTTCAAATTTTGAACAATTAGAATGCAATAATATAAATTGTATTTGTGGCGATAGTTCAGAAATTATAGAAGAATTAAACCAAAAATTTGACTGGATTTATATCGATCCATCCAGAAGAAATGATGTAAAAGGAAAAGTGTTCCTGCTCAAAGATTGCCTGCCTAATGTTCCCGAATTACAAGACTTCTATTTTCAATACACCAATAACATTTTAATCAAAACAGCCCCTATTCTTGATATTACAGCTGGTTTATCTGAATTGAAAAATGTAAAAACAATTCACATTGTAGCTGTTGATAATGAAGTTAAAGAATTATTATGGGAGATTGAAAAAGACTTTCAAAATGACGTTACAATTAAGACTATCAATTTTAGCAAAGATGAAAAGCAAACCTTTCAATTCAATATCAATTCTGAAAATTATGCTTCTTTGGGTTTGCCTAAAAAATATCTATACGAACCCAATAGTGCTATAATGAAATCGGGTGGATTTATAGAAGTAGCCACTCAATTTTCATTAGATAAATTGCATCAAAACTCCCATCTTTACACTTCAGAGGAGTTAATCGAGTTCCCTGGTAGAGTTTTTCAAATTGACAAAATAATTGATTATTCTAAAAAAGATGTTCATTCTAATCTTTCCAATCAAAAAGCAAACGTCACTACTAGAAATTTTCCAGATTCGGTAGAAATAATAAGAAAAAAATGGAAAATAAAAGATGGTGGAAACGTTTATTGTTTTTTTACAACCGATAAAAATGATGCTAAAATTGTGTTACTTTGCACCAAAATAAAATCCTAAATGAAAAAGTTATTATTTCTAGCATTCCTATTGTTTTCTATCACAACTTTTGCTCAAAAAGAATGTGAATATAGCACCAATGTAAAAGATAGTTTAGGTACATACAAATCAACTCAAGATTATGTAATTCACGAACGTGTTTTTGGAAATAGCCAAACTTCAATATTCTTTTCTTTAATAAATGCTGATGGATTATTATCATTGAACATGCAAATGATTCAAAAAAGCACTGATTTTATTTCGGCAAAATGTTTGGATAAAGATTCCAGAATATACATTCAATTAAATAATGGCAAAATTGTTACCTTATTAGGAATAGAACAAGAATCTTGTGGGAACTCGGTGAGAAATAACAATGAAACCAGTAGAATTTTAGGCGGTTATTTCTTGTTTATGAAAGATACTTTTGAGGAACTAAAAAAATCACCAATATCATTTGTCCGAATAAAATTTTCTGGTGAAACTGTTGATTATATTACCAAAAGCGAATTGGTTTCTGAAGTTGATAAAAAAACATACAATCCAGATCATTTCTTCATGGACTATTTAAAATGTATAGAATAATTAATTACATTTCCATTTAAAATTAGCCAGTTTATCTTTATTACTATCAACCAAATTATAATGCCACCATTCGGAATCAAATGATTTGAAATTGTGTTTCAGCATTACTTCTTTCAATAAAGTTCTGTTTTTTCTGATTTTTCTTGAAAACCCTTGATAATTATGAGCAGCTTCTGGACCAAAAAAATCAAATGAAGTTCCCATATCCAATTCATTTCCATCTTTATCAACCAACGTAATATCAACTGCTGCTCCTCTATTATGAATTGAACCTTTCTTTGGATCGGCAACATAATCAGCATTTGAAACAATTTCCCACATCTTCTTTTGAATATCCAACGGACGATAACAATCAAATAATTTTATTCTATATCCTAACGATTGAAATTCAGCATTAGCCTCAATAAGAAATTTTATTGTTTTTAATCTCAAATAACATTCATCACAATCATACACTTTAGTTTTAAGAAAATTAGCTTCAGTAGCATACTTCATATCAAAAATAAAATCGCCACTGAAATTTTTAAGTTTTACAAAAGTAGTATCGTTGATTCCGTCATATAATGCAATAGAATTACCCTTTAAATAATTATTTTTAATTAGTTCCTTCTTACTTGCCATAGAAGATTCGGTAGATTTACAACCTACAAAAAGAAACAAGAAAAAAAACAGAAGAGAAACAAAAATGGATTTCATTAGAATGAATTTTCAGCCACAAGATAAGAAGAAAATTGGAATTCAAAAAAAAAACTATAACGGTGAGGTTATAGTTTTTTTTGTCTATATGTAAACGAAATGATTCGTGAGTCAGCTTGTATTTTTCTTAGTTTGAATTTACCCTTTATAATTTGGATCAAAATCTACCATCCATTCAATTCCATATTTGTCTCTAAACATTCCAAAATAGGAACCCCAAGGAGTATCCAAAATAGGCATTTCAATTTGTCCTCCTGCCGAAAGTCCATTGAATAATTTATCCGCTTCTTCTCGACTTTCTACACTAATTGCTATTTTAGATCTGTTTTCGTTTTCGTTTGTTTTTCCCAAAATTTCTGGAACGTCATTAGCTATTAAAATGTTTTTACCTATGGGCAAAACAATTTGCATTATTTTTTCAGCTTCGTTTTCTGCTACAGGAAATTCATCGCTTGATATATCCTTAAAACGAATAATCTTTGTAAACTCGCCACCAAAAACTGATTTATAAAAAGTGAATGCTTCTTCGGTATTTCCGTTAAAGTTAATCCAAGGGTTAATTGCTGTCATAATTTTATTTTTAAATTGTTATTTTTTTTGTTTTCTAATCGCTAGCGCAAGTATCACACTTGTACCACAATTTTTTCTTAAAAAAAAATAAGTACCATCTTTTTTTGCCAAAATTCTATTTTTTATTCCTAAATTTAAAACGAATTTAATAAAAAAAGTTACACCATTGCTGTTATACAGTTAATTTTAGTTTTACTTTTTGGGCACTGGAGTGACGTATGCGCTAGCTGAGGAGCAGCTTATTTTTACAAATAATGCACTTTTTTAGATATGTTTTAACAGAAAGTTGAAAACAAAAAAACCCTCTTTTTCAAGAAGGTTTGTCAAGTGATCCCAGAAGGATTCGAACCTTCGACCTACGCATTAGAAGTGCGTTGCTCTATCCAGCTGAGCTATGGAACCAATTTTAATAAATAAATATTAAAAGTCGGGGTGGCAGGATTCGAACCTGCGGCCTCCTGCTCCCAAAGCAGGCGCGATAACCGGGCTACGCTACACCCCGAAAAAAAAGCGGAGAGTAAGGGATTCGAACCCTTGGTACAGTTTCCCATACGCATGTTTAGCAAACATGTCCTTTCGGCCACTCAGGCAACTCTCCAAATTCAATATAAAGTATAAGAACTTTTCTCTTTGAGCGGTTGCAAATGTAACGTATCATTATAATATTTACAACATTTTAAACTCTTTTTTTTCATATAAATTTTTCGTTTTTATGAAATGATTAAAAATCAATTAAATAGAAATTATTATTTTATTAATCTTAAATAAATTCTGGATTTCTTTAGCTTAAAAATGAAGTTTCCCTAAAAAATAGTAAATTTGCATAACAAACTAACAAACAACTCCCAATACTTTGGGACAATACAAAATATTATGAATAAAAAGATAGTAATCGTTTCAGCTGTTAGAACTCCAATTGGAAGTTTTATGGGAGCTTTATCAACTGTTCCTGCACCCCATCTTGGTGCAGCAGCTATAAAAGGCGCTTTAAATAAAATTAACTTAGACCCAAATTTAGTTGATGAAGTTTTTATGGGAAATGTAGTTCAAGCTGGTGTTGGTCAAGCTCCTGCTAGACAAGCTGCAATTTTTGCTGGATTATCAAATGAAGTTGCTTGTACAACAGTAAATAAAGTTTGTGCTTCTGGAATGAAAGCTATTATGTTTGGAGCACAAGCAATTATGGCTGGCGATGCCGAAATAGTCGTTGCAGGAGGAATGGAAAACATGAGTTTGATTCCACATTACGTTCACATGAGAAATGGTGTGAAATTTGGACCAGCTACAATGCAAGACGGAATGCAAAAAGATGGACTTGTTGATGCTTACGATAATAATGCAATGGGAGTTTCTGCTGACTTATGTGCTTCAGAATATAAAATCACTCGTGAAGAACAAGATGCTTTCGCAATTCAATCCTATGAGCGTTCTGCTAAAGCTTGGGAAGCTGGAAAATTTGATTCAGAAATAGTTCCGGTTGCCGTTCCTCAAAGAAAAGGTGACCCAATAATGGTTACCAAAGATGAAGAATATACCAACGTAAGCTTAGATAAAATTCCAATGCTTAATGCCGTTTTCACAAAAGATGGAACGGTTACTGCAGCAAATGCTTCTACTATTAATGATGGTGCAGCAGCAGTAATTTTAATGAGTGAAGAAAAAGCAATGGCTATGGGATTAAAACCATTAGCATATATAAAATCTTATGCCGATGCAGCACAAGAACCAAAATGGTTTACAACTACACCTGCAAAAGCAATTCCAAAAGCATTAACTAAAGCTGGATTATCAATTTCAGATGTTGATTATTTTGAATTTAATGAGGCTTTTTCTGTTGTAGGTTTAGCTAATGCAAAAATATTAGGATTATCAAATGATAAAATAAATGTAAATGGAGGTGCCGTTTCATTAGGACATCCACTAGGTTGTTCGGGCGCTAGAATTGTTGTTACCCTAATTAATGTTTTACAACAAAACAATGCAAAAATTGGAGCTGCTGCAATTTGTAATGGTGGAGGTGGCGCTTCTGCAATTGTAATTGAAAAAGCATAATAAATATAGTACTGATTTAGGATTTTGCACGTAGTAAAATCCTAAATCAATAATCCCAATTCATTATTAGTAAATGTTTGCCATTTGTAATTTATCATCAATTCCGTTAAGGATTGAACCAAGTGATAGAAGCGAAATTGTTTCTCAAGTACTTTTTGGCGAACATTTTGAAATCTTAGAAAAAGATAATCAATGGTCAAAAATCAAACTTCATTATGATAATTATGAAGGTTGGGTTGATAGTAAACAATATCAAATACTTTCAAAAGAAAATTATAATACGCTTTGCAAAGAAGCAATTATTCTTAATTCCGATTTAGTTGAATATATATCTACACCCAAGAATTTTTTACTACCAATTACTCTAGGTGCTTCATTATCTTTTTTGAATCACAGTGATATTAATATTCAAAATTATGAATTTGAAGGATTAAAAACAAGTGGTATAAAACCAAAGTCAAGTATTATTGATACTGCCCATATGTACTTAAACGCTCCTTATCTTTGGGGCGGAAAAACTCCATTTGGAATCGATTGTTCTGGATTTACACAAATGGTTTATAAACTAAATGGATACAAACTACTTCGTGATGCTTCACAACAAGCTACACAAGGCGAAGTTTTGAGTTTTATTGAAGAAAGTGAACCTGGAGATTTAGCATTCTTTGATAATGACGAAGGCAAAATAATTCATGTTGGAATTATGCTCGAAGACAACTACATAATTCACGCAAGCGGAAAAGTTAGAATTGACCGTTTGGATCATTTAGGAATTTATAATGCCGAAGTAAATAGGCATACACACAGATTAAGAGTTATAAAGAAAATTATATGAAAAGATGAAAATTTTATTTGTCTTTTCGTCTATTTCGTTCGGTTTTCAATAAATTCAATTCTCTACTAGTTTGACCTGCAACAGAAGTATTTTCTTCTGCACGACGAATTAAATAAGGCATCACATCTCGAACTGGTCCGAATGGTAAATATTTGGCAACATTATATCCATGAGCAGCTAAATTATAACTAATATTATCACTCATTCCATACAACTGTCCGAACCAAATGCGGTGATCATTTATAGCGATATTATTTGCTTTCAACATTTCCATTAACTTGTATGAACTTTCTTCGTTGTGAGTTCCTGCAAATATTGCCATTGAGTCAATATGTTTCATCATATAGTCTACTGCAGCATCATAGTTATCATCGGTGGCTTGTTTAGAAGTACAAATTGGTGTAGGATATCCTTTTTCTTTGGCTCTTTCATGCTCTTTTTCCATATAAGCACCACGAACTAGTTTCATTCCAATATAAAACCCTTCTGTTTTAGCTTTTTCATGCAGGGCTTTCAAATAATCCAGTCTATCCCAACGATACATTTGCAACGTACTGAACACAATTACTTGTTCCTTATTGTACTTGAGCATCATTTCTTCAATTAAATCATCGGCTGCATCTTGCATCCAGCTTTCTTCGGCATCAATCAATAAGGCAACGTTTTTATCGTGTGCAGTTTTACAAATAATATCAAAACGTTCAACAACTTTATTCCAATCTTTTTGTTCATCTGAAGAAAGTATTTGCTTCTCTCCTACTTTTGTATACAAATCTAATCTTCCTAAACCAGTTGGTTTAAATACTGCAAACGGAATTGCTTGGCGTTCTTTAGCAAATTCGACAGTTTTTAAAGTCATTTCTAAAGCCGCATCAAATTGAGCTTCTTCTTCTTTTCCTTCAACTGAATAATCTAAAACTGATGAAACGCCTTTGGTATACATTTTATCTACCACAGAAAGACAATCTAATTCGTTTATTCCACCACAAAAATGGTCGAAAACCGTAGCACGAATCAATCCGTCAACTGGCAAATGTGCTTTTAATGCAAAGTTAGTTACAGCTGTTCCAATTCGAACAAGTGGTTCATTGGAAATCATTTTAAATAAAAAATAGGCTCTATCTAATTCGGTATCGCTTTTTAATGAGAAAGCAACTTCTGTATTGTTGAAAATTTTGTCCATTAGAATTTATTAATTATGCAAATATAAATAGAGTTTTGTAATTTTTTTTATGATTTTAACCATAAATTCCTATACTTTTTATCTTTATCATAATCAGTAGCTTGTTTTTCTATATTAAAATAACGATTTCCTCTTGGATCATTTCCAACACCAGCTAAATAGGCCCAATTCCCCCAATTACTACAAACATCATAATCAATGAGTTGTTGTTCAAAATAGGCAGCACCATAACGCCAATCTAGTTTTAAATCGTTGCAAAAATAACTAGCAACATTTTGACGACCTCGATTGCTCATGAAACCACTGAGTTTTAATTCAATCATGTTGGCATCAACAAAATCAACTCCAGTCTCACCATTTATCCATTTTTGAAGTTGTTGGGTATTGTGTTGGTTTACTGGAATTCCTTTGTTCTGAATTCCTGCTTGTTGAAAGAATTTAACATTATATTTTTTCATCATAAATCTAAAATAATCGCGCCACAACAATTCAAAAACCAACCAATAAGTTGATTCATTGGCACCAAATTCTTCTTCATATTTTTTAAGTTCGTTATGAATAAATCTTGGTGAAATACAACCTAAACCCAACCAAACCGAAAACTTTGAGGAATAATCGGCTCCGACTAAACCGTTTCGAGTTTCTTTATATTGCGAAATACATTTTGATTCAAAAAAATAATGATTCAAACGTTTTATCGCTTCGGTTTCGCCTCCTTTAAATTTTAAAACTGCTCTCGAATCAATTGTTATAAAATCTATGCCTAATTCTTGCAAAGTTGGCAGATTTATAGGTTTTATTTCTGGAGATTTCAATTCAGTTGGTTCGTCAAATGAAACTCTGATAATAGCATCTTTCTCCGTTTTTTTTCTGAAATTTGAAAATACATCAGGAATATCTTTTATAGAAAAGGACAAATCCTCAGCATGATATAATGTACTTGTGCTAAATGTTTTAAGCTCACATTTCAATTTGAATAATTCTTCTCTAACTTTAATTTCAGTTTGATTTTCTTCATAAGAAACTTCTTTTTTAGAAAAAACTTTGGTGGCTTTGTATTCTTGCACAATTTTCGGAATTTCAACTTCAGGGTTTCCTTTTAAAATTAATAATCCTGAACCAATTGCTCTTAAATTTTTATCCAAATCAATTAACGATTCTAATAAAAATTGCGCTCTAAAACTTCCTGTTTTTTGGAATCCAAATTCAGTAATAACAAATTCAGCAGCATCAAAACAATACACCGGAATTATTTCATCGCTTTGTGCAATTGCTTTGATAAGTGTTTCATTATCATATAATCGTAAATCGGTTTTAAACCAAACTATAGATGTTCTCATTTTTTTTTAGTTTTTGTCGCAAGTTTTAAAGAATAAAATCTGTGAATCAGTGGCTATTTAGTTTTATTCATTCTACATTTATCACTACAATATTTAACTTCGTTCCAAACTTTTTCCCATTTTTTGCGCCAAGCGAATGGTTTTTGGCAAACAACACAGATATTATTAGGAAGGTTTTGTTTTTTTATTCCTCGCATTTTTTGGTTTATTTGGATTACTGACGTGCTTTTTTAAAATTCGTTTTCCTTCTTCTTTGACATCATCTTTCTTTCGGAAACTCCATACAATATCACTTGCATTTTTTCGGGTTTCATCAATATCTACAATTGGAAATGGATAGTCTTTTCCAATTTCGCAGTTGTAAAATTGTTGTTCAATAACATTTAATTTCCATGGTTCGTGAATTAAATTTACTGGAATTTCAGCTAATTCTGGTAACCATTTTTTAATGAAAATTCCTTCTGAATCGTGTTCTTCGGAGTTTTTAATTGGATTGTAAATTCTAATCGTATTAATTCCGGTTGTTCCCGATTGCATTTGTATTTGCGGATAATGAATTCCAGGTTCGTAATCTAAAAATTGTCGTGCCAAAAAATGCAATTCGCGCCAATCTTGCCATAAATTAAATGTAAAAAACGAAACAACCATCGCTCGCATTCGGAAATTAATGTAACCGGTTTGAACCAAACATCGCATACACGCATCAACAATTGGAACTCCGGTTTTGCCTTCTTGCCACGCTTTTATATAAATTTCATTTTTTGGTTTTATTAATGAATCATAAGCTCGATTTGCATTTTCAAATTCCATTCGACATTCGTCTTCAAATTTTTGCATAAAATGACAATGCCAATGCAATCTTGAAACAAAATTCAGCATTGCTCTTTTGTTTTTGGAGCTTTCATAATGCTGATTGGTATATTGATAAACCATTCGCATACTAATGTTTCCATAAGTCAAATATGGTGACAATCTACTGCAACCGGTTCGACTTAAATTAGGTTTAGAAATGTGTTTGCTGTAATTTACATGACGCTCTTTTGCAAAACTGTCCAAATAACGCCAAGCCCAATATTCACCGCCTTGTTGGAAGTTTTTATTGCGAGTTGTGATTTCATTAGAAAGTTCATTTCCTTTTAATTTATTATAAAAATCGGATTCTAAATTTTCAAATTGAAACGAATTCAAATCAATTATTTTTGGTGTTCCTCGCATCACATTTTCCCAACGTTTGTCCCAATCGCTTCTTGATTTTAACTTGCGAATCACGCCGTGCATTTGTGATTGTTTCCAACGAATTTGATTGAAATCAAAAAAATTTTGCATTACAATATCTCTATCGTAAGTTACTTTATTGCCAATTTCTTGATGTGAGAAAACTGATTTTACATCATAACTTTTGAGTAAATTTTCAAAAACCGATGCAATTTCATTATGAAAAAAATACATTTCAGCTGAAACTGACTTCAACCTGGCTTGCATTTCTTGAATTGATTCGTAAATAAACCGCCAATGACGCACATCGGAATCATAATAATTCATTACAGATGGTTCAAAAAAATAAAATAACAAAACTGGAATTTCTTCTTGTTGCGCCAAATAAAGTGGTTCGTGATCTGTAAAACGTAAATCACGTTTGAACCAAACAATATTTATAGCTTTTTTAGTCAATTTTTATAATAATGAAGTAATTTCTTTATCGGGTTTTGCATAGCTTAATCGGTCTAATTGTATGGTTTTGTGATAACTATCTAAACCTGAACAAGTGATTGTATTGGCTTTTTCCAAATCAATAAAACCATCTTCGCACAAACAATTTTCTGGAATATAAATCTGAACAATTTCACCAATAACCATTATTGTATTATTGATTGCAATATCGATTTTTTCTTTAAATTCTATTCCTAATTGGATGTTGCTTTCTGCTACAAATGGTGCAAAAAAGTCATTTTTATATTCTGATTTCAAATTGGTGGCATCAAATTCAGAAATTCCTTTATCGTATCTTGCAGAAGTTTGATGCGCTTGTTTGTAAATGGATTCGTTGATGTGATTTATCGTGTAAAATCCTGTGTCCAAAATATTTCGCATTGTATCACGTTCTGGCGGACTTGGACGAAAAATCAATCCAATCAATGGTGGATTGGCTCCAATATGAAAAAACGAATTGAAAATAGATAAATTCGTATTCCTATTTTCATCAGAAGTTCCAACCAATGCAACACTTTTAAATCCTCCTAAACTGTTGATTAAGTGAACTCTTTTTTGCTTTTCTAACTGTTCAATTTGGGTTTTATCAATTTGTATTTTACTCATTTTTAAATAATTAAATAAGATGTACCCATTTTCTTTCGCTATTCAATTTAAAAGTTCCAAGGTGTTCCTTATTCCATTCATTTGGAGCAATTAATGAAAGTGAATTGGTTCCGTCATTATTGGCATACAAATGATAAATTTCTCCAATTACTGGTTCGAATGAAAATTTGGAATTATAAACCAATTCGTTCCATTCAAATTCTTGCATTAAATTTTCATATTGAATTTTAAGTTCGTGAAACTTATTTTCAAACTCCTTATTTACATTGCTAATTCCTCTACTTTTCCACGATACAACATCGTCCATTTTGATAACTGGAGCACCTACACTTGTGGAATAAGACAACAAACTGGCGTTGTAACCATCCTCTTCTGAAAAAACTACATTATCTGGTTTCTTACTTTGCATTTTACTAACGTTTTGCAATTTTGTTATTGGAAATTGAACGTTGCATGTTACATTTGAATCGGTCAATGCCTTCAACACGTTTATTTACATGTTTTGTTTTGCAATTTTCAACACGTTCTCTCCATAATTTGTAACTGCTAAACTTCAATTCTTTTTTCATCAAAGCTTTGACATCTGCTTCGGCTAAACCAAATTGAAATTTTATGGCATCAAATGGAGTTCGATCTTCCCATGCCATTTCGATAATTCTATCTATTTGAATATCCGTGAAATCGGTATTCTCGATTGTTGCAATAATTGGTTTCAAATTATTTTGTTTATCTTATTTAAATAAATATTAAACAAAAGTAATCTATTTATTTTGTTTTACAGAATGTTTAAATAAAAAAATAAGTTAAAATACAATCGATTCAGATAGAAATAATATGCTTATTTTTGCTTAAAATTCACAAATTAGTATGCAATCAATTGAAGCCAACGGATATTCTATTTATTTTAATGAAAAAGGATATGAAGAAATCAACCAAATTATAATTCAAAACAAGTATTCTTCACTATTCATTCTTGTTGACGAGCATACTAATGAACATTGTTTGCCTAAATTTTTACCCAATTTAGCTACTGAAATTCCAATTGAAATTATCGAAATTGAAGCTGGTGAAGGTATAAAAAACATTACAACTTGTGTTGAAATATGGTCGATTTTATCTGATTTAGGTGCTGATAGAAAAAGTGCAATAATTAATCTTGGCGGTGGAGTTATTACTGATATTGGTGGATTTGTCGCTTCTACTTTTAAAAGAGGAATTGATTTTATAAACGTTCCAACTACTTTGTTAGGAATGGTTGATGCTTCAATTGGTGGAAAAAATGGCGTTGATTTAGGTAATTTAAAAAATCAAATTGGAGTAATAAATGTACCCCAATTATTATTGATTGATACTTCATTTTTAGAAACATTATCTCAAAAAGAAATGCGTTCTGGATTGGCTGAAATGTTGAAACACGGATTGATTTATGACAAAAAATACTGGAAACAATTTTTAGTTTTATCTGAAATTGATTTTGCTGATTTTGATGCTTTAATTTATCGCTCGATAGAAATTAAAAACGAAATTGTAAAACAAGATCCAACCGAAAACGGAATTAGAAAAGCGCTAAACTTCGGTCATACACTAGGTCACGCAATAGAAAGTCATTTTTTAGAATCAGCAACACCATTACTTCATGGCGAAGCAATTGCAATTGGAATGATTTTGGAAAGTTATATTTCTAAAGAAAAAGGATTATTATCAAACGAAGAATTTCATCAAATAAAATATACGATAACTGACATTTTTGAAAAACATGTTATTACTGAAAATGACATCAAATCCATTCAGAATTTACTCATTCACGACAAGAAAAATGAGTACGGAAAAGTGCAATTTGCATTGATAAATGGCATTGGAAAAACCATAATTAATCAATCGGTTGATACTGAATTAATTATTGAAAGTTTCGATGATTATAAAACTTAATATTTTTTTAATAAAAATGTTGCAATTCGCTTGATTTATTTTTTACATTTGTCGGAATGAATAAAAAGAAAAATAGCACTACTAATAGCACTTTCACGCTAAAAACCAATACGGGTTTTCAAGTATTGTGTGTTACTTTTTTAACTTCAATTAGAACTATTTTAGGCTTGTTTTTAGAGATGATAAAATCCGAAACCGAAAAACTTCCTATCGTTTATGCTAATATTAGAGTTTGAATCCTAGATTAATGTAGCAATTTCAATTAATCTTTCAAACAATTTTATTTCAATGAACACAAGATATTTCGACTTAATTAATCAGACTTACTATTTTCCGCAAGAAGAATTCAACCTCAATAAAGAAGGCGCTTTGCAGTTTCATAACATCGACTTAATGAAGTTGGTGGAACAATATGGAACTCCATTGAAATTCACTTATTTACCTCAAATTTCATCCAACATTAAAAGAGCCAAAAACTGGTTCAGAAATGCAATGGAAAAAAACAAATATGAAGCTAAATATTACTATTGTTATTGCACAAAAAGCTCTCATTTTGAATACATTATGAACGAAGCGTTCAAAAATAATATTCATATTGAAACGTCATCAGCATTTGATATTAATATTGTTGAAAATTTATTAGAAAACGGAAAAATCAATAAAAGCACACATATTATATGTAACGGTTTCAAAAGAGATCAATACATAACCAATATTGCGCGTTTGATTAATAACGGACATAAAAATGCAATTCCAATAATAGATAATTATGAAGAATTGGATTTGCTTCAAGCAGAAATTAAAGGGAAATTTAAAATTGGAATCAGAATTGCTGCCGAAGAAGAGCCAAAATTTGAGTTTTATACATCAAGATTAGGAATTGGATATAAAAATATAGTTCAGTTTTATAAAAAACAAATTCAAGAAAATGATAAATTGGAGTTGAAAATGCTTCACTTTTTTATCAATACTGGAATAAATGATAATGCTTATTATTGGAATGAATTGGTAAAATGTATCAAAGTATATATCGCTTTGAAAAAAGAATGTCCAACCTTAGATGGATTGAATATTGGCGGAGGTTTTCCTATCAAAAATTCTTTAGCGTTTGAATATGATTATCAATATATGATTGACGAAATTATCAATCAAATTAAAATTGCTTGTGATGAAGCCGAGGTTGATGTTCCAAATATTTTTACAGAATTTGGTTCATTTACTGTTGGTGAATCTGGCGGAGCAATCTATCAGGTATTATATCAAAAACAACAAAATGATAGAGAAGCTTGGAACATGATTGACAGTTCATTTATCACCACTTTACCAGATACTTGGGCAATCAACAAGCGTTTTATTATGCTTGCAGTCAATCGCTGGAATGATACTTACGAAAGAGTTTTACTTGGCGGAATGACTTGTGATAGTGACGATTATTACAATTCAGAACAAAATATGAATGCCATTTATTTGCCTAAATATAATAAAGAAAAACCATTATATATTGGATTTTTCAATACTGGAGCTTATCAAGAAACTATTGGAGGATTTGGAGGATTGCACCACTGCTTGATTCCGCAACCAAAACATATTTTGATTGATAGAGATGAAAACGGAATTTTAGCAACCGAAGTTTTTTCTGAACAACAAACTTCCGAAGATGTATTGAAAATTTTGGGTTACACTAAAAAATAGAATTAAAAATAAAAAAACTGTTTGAAGTTTTAAAAAAAAAGTTTTTCTTTGAACTCCAAACTACAGTTTTACAATTAAACATTAACAGAATCTGAAATACTGAAATAAATTCAGCATAAAAAAAATCAGATTAAAACAAACAAAATGAGCAAAGGACCAATAAGTCAGTTTATTGAGAAGAATTATCTTCACTTCAACGCTGCTGCTTTAGTAGATGCTGCCAAAGGATATGAGCAACATTTATTAGAAAATGGAAAAATGATGATTACTCTTGGAGGCGCAATGAGTACTGCCGAGTTAGGAAAATCATTAGCAGAAATGATTCGCCAAGATAAAGTACACATTATTTCATGTACTGGAGCAAATCTTGAAGAAGATATTATGAATTTAGTAGCTCACAATTCTTATAAAAGAGTTCCTAATTACAGAGATTTAAGTCCACAAGACGAATGGGATTTACTTGAAAATCATTACAATAGAGTTACTGATACTTGTATTCCAGAAGAAGAAGCTTTTAGAAGATTACAATCCCATTTGTATGATATTTGGCATAATGCCGATTCAAAAGGAGAACGTTATTTTCCGCATGAATTTATGTATCAAATGATTAATTCTGGTGTTTTAAAACAATATTACGAAATTGACCCAAAAGATTCTTGGATGGTTGCTGCGGCAGAAAAAAACCTTCCAATTGTAGTTCCTGGTTGGGAAGACAGTACGATGGGAAATATTTTTGCTTCTTATTGTATTAAAGGTGAATTCAAACCAACTACAACAAAAAGCGGAATCGAATACATGATGTGGTTATCGGATTGGTATCCTAAAAATTCAGGTGGAAAAGGAGTTGGTTTTTTCCAAATTGGAGGCGGAATTGCTGGAGATTTTCCAATTTGTGTTGTGCCAATGTTGTATCAAGATATGGAAATGCACGATATTCCGTTTTGGAGTTATTTCTGTCAGATTTCAGATTCTACTACTAGTTATGGTTCGTATTCTGGTGCGGTTCCAAATGAAAAAATTACTTGGGGTAAATTAGATATTCACACTCCAAAGTTCATTATTGAATCGGATGCTACAATTGTTGCACCTCTAATTTTTGCTTATTTATTAGACCTATAATATATTTTTATGAAAAGAGTAATTGTTGATTATGCAAAGCTAACAGGCGACATTTTAAACTTATTAGTTGAAAAATTTCCAGAAGGATATGATGATTCTGATATCATTCGTTTTAGAAATGCGCAAAATGAACTTATTGAAGCTGTTGAAGTTAAGACTGAGGACACTATTTATTTAGTGAAAGTAAGTACTAAATTGGCAAGCCGAATGGAAAAATTTGACGAAGAAGATGATATTGATTCTGTAATTGAACCAATCATTCCAGTTGCTGGTTTAGATGATGATGAAGATGCTTCTGATGATGACGATGTTGAAGAAGACTTGTTGAAAGATAAAGGCGGCTCTGACGACGGAGACGATGATGACGATGATGACGATTTTGAAACGTCAGATAATTTTGATGACGATGACGAAGGTGAAGAATAAGACAAGATACGAGGTTTGATATACGAACTACGAAAGATAAAATCCCAAATTTAAAATAATTAAATTTGGGATTTTTTATGCACTTTTTTTAAACTTCGTACCTCGTATTTCGCACATCATACTTCAAATCTTTTATATCATCCTACAAATATCTTTCTTCAAAAACTTTTTGATGGTGATTCTGATGTCCAATAATAACAAAACCTATTGCTCTAACCGACATTGGATTATTGGAAGCTATTCCATAACGTAAAAGTTGTTCTTCATTGAATGATTTGAACAATAACAAAGTCGAATGTCTAACTGCTGACAATTCGGTTAGCAATTCCATGATGCTTCTTTTATTTCCGTTAGCTTCGGCTACATAATCGTTTTCTTCAAAACCAGGCAATTCCGTTTTGTCATTTCTTGCAAAACGCAAAGCTCGATAGGCAAAAACTCGTTCGGCATCAATAATATGCTGAATAATATCCTTAATAGTCCATTTTCCTTCCGCATAACGGTAATCAAATTTATCCATAGCAATATCTTGAACAAACTTAATGAATCGATGCAAGGAGATTTCAAGTTCTTCTACTAAAGTATATTCTTCTGAAACTTGGGCAATATAGTTTCCGTAATAAGAAGCATATTCGGTGGGTTGTAGTTGGGATGGTTTCATTTATTTTGTTTTGATATTGAAATTTTGTGACTACAATAACTAAAAAACATTTCGCAACAATAATTGTAAAACAGTAAACACTATTAGTTTTTGTTATTTATTTCTATAAAATTCAGAATTGGACTATTTAATCTTCCAAATCTATCAAAAAAGTATTCAAAAAAGCTACTGATTTCGCAATATCATAATGTAGAATTCTATCTTCTTTTACAAAAGGTACTTCTTCTCGGTATGATTTTAAAAACATTTCGATAAAAGTACTTGATTGCAACGGTCTTCTAAACTCAATAGCCTGAGAAGCATTCATCAATTCGATTGCTAAAATACGCTCTAGGTTTTCCATAATACGTAAACATTTGGTAGCAGCATTGGCTCCCATAGAAACGTGATCTTCTTGACCATTACTTGAAACAATACTATCAACACTAGCTGGAGTTGCCAATTGTTTATTTTGACTGGCAATACTTGCGGCTGTATATTGCGGAATCATAAATCCAGAATTTAATCCTGCATTGCTAACTAAAAATGCTGGCAAACCTCTTAATCCTGAAATCAATTGGTAGGTTCTTCTTTCAGAAATACTTCCCAACTCAGACAAAGCAATTGCCAAGAAATCTAATGCCAATGCCAATGGTTGTCCGTGGAAATTTCCTCCCGAAATAATTACATCTTCACCAACAAAAACATTTGGATTATCAGTAACCGAATTGATTTCGGTTTTAAAAACTTTTTTTACATAATCAATAGCATCTTTAGAAGCACCATGCACTTGCGGAATGCAACGGAACGAATATGGATCTTGAACGTGCAACTTTTCTTGAGTAATAATTTGGCTGTCTTCCAATAATTCTGTAATTCGTTTTGCAGTCACAATTTGACCTTTGTGCGGACGAATATAATGTATCAACTCATTAAAAGGTTCTAATCTTCCATCAAATCCTTCTAATGAAATAGCAGAAATTACATCTGCAAAATAAGAATATTTCATTGCCTTAAGCAAAATATAACTTCCATAAGCACTCATAAATTGGGTTCCATTCAACAACGCCAATCCTTCTTTTGATTGTAAAATGATTGGTTGCCAATTGAATTTATTTAAAACTTCTGATGAATGTACTTTTTTACCTTCATAATATACTTCGCCTTCTCCCAATAATGGTAACGATAAATGTGCCAACGGAGCTAAATCGCCACTAGCACCAAGTGAACCTTGATTGTAAATTACAGGCAAAATGTCATTGTTATAAAAATCGACTAAACGCTCAACTGTAACCAATTGTACGCCTGAATATCCGTAACTTAACGATTGAATTTTAAGTAAAAGCATGATTTTTACAATTTCATGAGGTACTTCTTCACCTGTTCCGCAAGCATGCGATTTTACTAAGTTTTCTTGAAGTTGTGATAGGTTTTCATTAGAAATTTTAACATTACACAAAGAACCAAATCCGGTATTAATTCCATAAATTGGTGCATCATGTGAAGCCATTTTTTTATCCAAATACTCACGGCATTTTTGAATATTTATTTTTGCTTCCTCAGAAAGTGCCAATGTTTTATGATGTGCAATGATTTCTTGCAACATATCTAAACTTAAGACTTCTGAACTTATGTAATGTATAGTATCCATTTTGATTGTAATTTGACGTCAAAATTCCGCAAACAATTGTTAAAATGCAACTATTTTAACGTCTATTTTATTATCAAATCAATAAAAATTAGTCAAAACAAATAGTTTAATAAAATTATTGAAAGCAATTTCGCAGTATAATTATGATATTCACAAAAATACGCTTAAAACTTTTTTAATTAACAAAAAATAGTATTTTTGAAAAAGTATGACAAACAACAAAAACAGCTATTCTTCTTTATTCACAACCAGTACTTTGGTTACGACTTTTGTTGGCACTACGTCTACAACAACTACAACCCCATTCGGGGTATAATTTAACATATAATCCAATTATGGACTTTCAAATGAGAGTAAACAATTTATATGTATTTTACACAAGTCAAAAAACAATTAAATCATGATAGTATTAAAGTTTGGCGGAACATCAGTAGCCAATGCACAAAACATTCAAAAGGTTATCACTATAGTTAACCAAAAAGCCAAAGACAATAAATTAGCCGTGGTAGTTTCTGCTTTGAGCGGTGTTACAGATATGCTTATAAACGCTTCTAAAAGAGCGGCATCCAAAGACGAAACTTACAAAACCAATATTGAAGAAATTAAACAAAAACATTTTGATGCAATTTCCGATTTAGTTGATGCTGCTAATCAAAATCAATTGCTGATTAAAATTAATAGCCAAATTAACCAATTACAAACTTTATTAGATGGCTGTTTTCTTTTAGGCGAATTATCTCCAAGAACAGCGGATGCAATCGCAAGTTTTGGCGAATTATTATCGTCTCAAATCATTGCTTCGGCTTTGCAACAAACGATTCCAAATAGCAATTTCAAAGACAGTCGTGAGTTGATTATTACGAATTCAAATTTTGGAAAAGCAATTGTTGAATTTCCATTTTCAAATCCGAAAATAGAATCCTATTTTACTTCAAATAAATCACAAGTAGTAGTTTTACCTGGATTTATTGCTTCTGACGAAGATGGAAACACGACTACTCTTGGTCGCGGTGGTTCTGATTATACAGCTGCAATTATTGCAAATGGCGTAAAAGCTTCTTCGTTAGAAATTTGGACAGACGTAAACGGAATGTACACTGCCAATCCAAAAATCGTAAAACAAGCGCAACCTATTGAAAGTATTTCCTATCAAGAAGCTATGGAATTATCGCATTTTGGTGCAAAAGTTTTGTATCCTCCAACAATTCAGCCAGTTTTGAAAGCCAATATTCCTATTTGGATTAAAAATACGTTTGAACCTGAAGCTTACGGAACTTTAATTTCAAGTAATCCAGATTCAAATGCTAATCCAATTAAAGGAATTTCTCATATTGACAACATTGCGTTATTAACTTTAGAAGGCTCCGGAATGATTGGTGTGGCTGGTTCTTCCAAGCGCTTATTTGAAGTGCTTTCGCAAAACAGCATTAATGTAGTTTTTATTACTCAAGCTTCTTCCGAACATTCAATCTGCATTGGAATTGTAAATGCTGACGCTGATAAAGCCAAAGTGGCTATTGACAAAGCTTTTGAATTGGAAATTGCTCAAAATAATATTGATCCTTGTATCGTAGAAAAAGACTTGTGTATAGTAGCTTTAGTAGGCGAAAGCATGAAAAATCATCAAGGTTTGAGTGGTAAAATGTTTAGTACATTAGGTAAAAACAACGTCAATATTCGTGCCATTGCACAAGGTGCATCCGAACGAAATATTTCGGTAGTAATCAATGAAAAAGATGTCAAAAAAGCGCTGAATACTTTACACGAACGTTTCTTTGAAGACAATACCAAGCAATTGAATTTATTTGTAATGGGCGTTGGAAATGTCGGAGAAAAATTCATCGACCAAATCAACCAACAAAGGAAATTTCTAAAAGAAAATCTGAAAATAAATCTTAGAGTTATTGCTATGTCAAACTCACGAAAAATGTTTTTTGACGAAGACGGAATGAATTTGAAAGATTGGAAAACGTTGTTAGAAAATGGCGAAACTGCCAATGTAAATGAATTTATTTCTAGAGCTAAAGAATTGAATTTACGCAACAGCATCTTCGTTGACATTACTGCAAATGGTGATATCGCATCGATTTATGATCAATTTTTAAAACAAAATATTGCAGTTGTAACTTGTAATAAAATAGCATGTTCATCACAATACGATAACTACAAATATCTTAAATCATTATCCCGAAAATATAATGCTCCATTCTTATTTGAAACTAATGTTGGAGCTGGATTGCCTATCATAGATACCTTAAAACATTTAATTGCTTCGGGTGATAAAGTCAATCGAATCAATGCGGTTTTATCAGGAAGTTTGAACTTTATTTTTAATAATTTCAGTGACACTTATAATTTTCATGATGTTGTAAAAGAAGCAGGAGTTCAAGGATTTACAGAGCCCGACCCAAAAATTGATTTAAGCGGAGTTGATGTAGCCAGAAAAATTCTAATCCTTATTAGAGAAAGCGGAAATGTAATGGAAATGGAAGATATTGAAAACAATTCATTTCTTCCAAAAGAATGTATGGATACTACAAATAACGAAGATTTCTTCAAATCATTAACCAAACATGCAGATCATTTTGAAAACCTTTTATCCGAAGCTAAATCGAAAGAATGTCGATTAAAATTTGTAGCTTCGTTTGACAACGGAAAAGCAAGCGTTGGATTACAATTTATTCCAAAAGAAAGTCCGTTTTATAATTTAGAAGGAAAAGATAATATTGTAGAATTTTACACCGATAGATACATCGATCAACCGTTAATTATAAAAGGTGCTGGTGCTGGCGCGGCCGTTACAGCATCAGGGATTTTTGCCGATGTTATCCGAATTGGAAATGTGTAGAGACTCGATTAATCGCGTCTCTACAAAAAAACAAAATCAATGAACGAAATAAAAATATTCTGTCCTGCCACAATAGCTAATTTATCTTGCGGATTCGACGTTTTAGGTTTATGCCTAGAAGGAATTGGTGATGAAATGATTATCAGAAAATCAACAGAAAAAGGCATTCGAATTACCAAAATAACCGGTGCCGATTTACCATTGGAAACCGAAAAAAATGTTGCTGGAGTTGCCGCTTTAGCTATTTGTAAAGAAGCGATTAATCGCGTCTCATTTGAACACGGATTCGAAATTGAAATTCACAAAAAAATCAAAGCCGGAAGCGGAATTGGAAGTTCCTCTGCAAGTGCTGCTGGTGCCGTTTTTGGAATTAATGAATTACTTGGCAATACATTTTCACGAAAAGAATTAGTCCATTTCGCTATGAAAGGCGAAGCCGTAGCTAGTGGTTGCGAACATGCAGATAACGTTGCTCCTTGCCTATTGGGTGGATTTACTTTGGTAAGAGGTTACGAACCATTAGACGTTATTCGCATAGACAGTCCGAGTGAACTATATGCAGTAGCATTACATCCCCATATTGAAGTAAAAACCTCTGATGCTAGAGCTGTTCTAAACCCAATGATTCCGCTAAAAGACGCTATTACGCAATGGGGAAATGTAGGTGGATTGATTGCCGGTTTATACACCAACAATTATGAATTAATCGGACGTTCTTTAAACGATGTAATTGTAGAACCACTACGAAAAAAATTAATTCCTGGATTTGACACCACTAAATTTGCAGCTATTCATAACGGTGCCTTGGGTGCAGGAATTTCAGGAGCAGGACCTTCCATTTTTGCATTGTGCAAAGGACAAGAAATTGCCGAAAAAGTGGCTATTGCAATGACAGAAGCCCATAGCATTACAGGAATACCTTCAGACATACACATCTCAAAAATTAATCCTATTGGAGTTAAAATAATATAAAGTTTGAAGTGCTAAATAGGAAGTCAAAACAGCTTTTATTTCGTACTTTTTCCTTCGTAAATCTCACTTTCTATGAACTATTACAGCCTAAACAACAAAAACCAGCACGTTTCTTTCCAAGAAGCTGTTATTAAAGGACTTGCTCCCGATAGAGGATTGTATTTTCCTTCCACAATAACACCATTATCACAATCCTTTTTTGATGGTATTGAATTGTTATCCAATGAAGAAATTGCTTTTCATGTAATTCAACAGTTTGTAGGCAACGAAATTTCTGAAGTTGAATTAAAAAAAATCCTTACAGAAACACTATGCTTTGATTTTCCTTGTGTTCTTATAGAAGAAAATGTTTATTCGTTAGAATTATATCATGGTCCAACAATGGCTTTTAAAGATGTTGGAGCACGATTCATGTCGCGTTGTTTGGCGTATTTTAATAAAGATAAAAATCAAAAGAATACAGTTCTTGTTGCAACTTCTGGTGATACTGGAGGTGCAGTTGCAAGCGGATTTCTTGGTGTAAAAGGTGTTGAAGTGATCATTCTTTATCCATCAGGAAAAGTTAGTGATATTCAAGAACGCCAATTGACTACTTTAGGTCAAAACATTACAGCTCTTGAAGTTGACGGTGTTTTTGATGATTGTCAAGATATGGTGAAGAAAGCTTTTTTGGATGAAAGTTTACAACATAAGAACTTAACCTCTGCAAATTCGATTAATATCGCACGTTGGCTGCCACAAATGTTTTACTTTTTCTTTGCCTACAAACAATTAAAAAAACATAATAAACCGTTAATCGTTTCTTGCCCAAGTGGAAATTTTGGGAATATTTGTGCTGGGATTTTAGCCAAACGATTGGGATTGCCTATCGCCCATTTTGTAGCATCAACTAATGCAAATGATACGGTTCCACAATTTTTACAAACTGGAAAATACGAGCCAAAACCTTCTGTTGCAACAATTTCCAATGCAATGGATGTTGGGAATCCTAGTAACTTTGTGCGCATTCAAGAAATGTATAATAATGATTTAAAAGAATTTGAGAAAGATTTTTCATCCTATACTTACACCGATGAAGAAACAAAATTTGCAATACAAAATATTTATGCAAATACAGGATATATTGCCGAGCCACATGGAGCTGTTGGCTATTTGGGATTAAAAAATGAAATGCACAAACAGCAAAACTCAATAGGATTATTTTTAGAAACTGCACATCCAATAAAGTTTTTAGATGTAGTAGAGTCCGTTTTAAACATTCAATTACCTATTCCTAAACAAATAGAAAGTGTTTTAGGTATAGATAAAATAAAGGTTAAGATTAAGAGTTATGAAGATTTGAAAAATTTTCTAGGCTAAGCTAAATAAGTTATTAGTATCATAATTTAAAACTCCGCAATCATTTATCAAAATGTAGTTGCCAAAGAATTAGAAAAAAGGAAGTATTGTTCGATTAGTAAATTTAGGCACCTTTCAAATTAGTGCAAAAGGAACTGCAAAAAGAACATTAAAAACCAATAATTTTCTATTCATTTTTTTTTATTCAATTGAATTTTAATATGCTTTTTAATATTAAATCTGTAAACTACAGCATATTTCTTAGTAATATTTTTCCTATATAATCCGACCAAATACACAAAAAACCGACTAAATACATGTTTTTAATCGATTTTTTACTTTTTTTTAACTTAGCAATAACAAAATAATATAATTTTACAATACTAATTTCGTAGGTAATTTTCCCCCTTGATTATCAACAAATTAAAGGGCTTTTCATTTTGAAAAGTTATTTAATTGAAACCATCAAAACCTACAAGTATGAAAAATTTTACATTAACTCGTTATGTTAGCATTTTTTTAAATCTAATTTTCTTTTTAAGTTTTTATTGCGGTATTGCGCAAACAAATGTCTTTAGTGATGATTTTACTACATCAGCTGGCACAAATTACACTACAGTAAATGGTATTATTGGCTCAAGTACTAAATGGAGCATGTCTAGAAGTGGTTCTGATTATGGAACTAAAATTAATACCGGATTCATGACATTAGTCAATGATGCAAGTACATCATCTAATGTAAACGGTTGGGTAATGGGCTATACTAATGCAACAACAAATTTTGCTGCGCCTTATAGCACTACATTAAATAGTAATCCAGGTATGGTGTCTTGGACGTTTAATATGCGTCAAATTAGAACTAATCCTGGTGGTTTTTCTTCAGAGAAATATGGTGTTGCCTACATACTTGCAGGTACATCTGGAACTACAAGTACCGTTGGTACTGGCTATGCAATTTTATTAGGAACTAACGATACTTCTATCGACCCTATAAAATTAGTTCGATATACTGCAGGGATAAGAACCTCAACAACTCTTATAACATCAAACACAACTGGATTAACCGATTTTGGAAAAGAATATATTAGTGTAAAGGTAACCTATACTCCTGGTACTAATACATGGCAATTATATTTAAGAAATGACGGTATCACAGCTTTTCAAGATCCATTAACTGGTACATTAACTTCTCAAGGAACGGTCGTTAATTCAACTTATACCTCAACATCACTTCCTATTATGGGTTGTTTTTGGAATGCCGCAACTTCAACAGCACAAACTGCTTTCTTAGATAATGTAAATGTAAGTGTTGTTGTTCCAACTATTACTTCACTTGCCCCAAGTTCAAAAGTAGCAGGAACAGGTGCTTTTACTTTAACCGTTAACGGAACCAATTTTGTTAGTGGAACAAGTACCGTAAAATGGAATGGATCCAATAGAGCTACTACATTTGTTTCTTCTACACAATTAACTGCAGCTATATTAGCTACCGATATAACCTCATCAGGAACAGCATCTATAACAGTTGGCAATGGATCTGGAGTTTCTAATACTCTTCCATTTATAATTGATGTAGCTGGTGTACCTTCTTTAAGTGTTTCATCTAGTTTATTAAGTGCTTTTTCAACATTAACAGGAACTGCTTCTTCTGCGGCTACATATACTATAAATGGCGCTAATTTAACTGCAAATGCTGTAGTAACAGCACCAACTAATTTTGAAGTTTCAACTAACGGAAGTACTTATAGTGATAGTGTAACACTAACTCAATCAGGAGGCGTATTAGTTGGGCAACCGATTACTATTTATGCTAGAGTAAAAGCATCCGCATCATTTGGCTTATACAGTGGAAATATTACAAATACAACTACAGGAGCAACTACAAAAACAGTTAGCTTAAACGCTTCAGTACTAGCTACACAACCTACTACAGCCTCTTCTTCTGTTACTTTTACGAATGTAACTTCAGAATCATTTAAAGTAAATTGGACTAATGGTAATGGAAGTAATCATTTAGTTTTAATTAAAGCTTCTGGAGCTGTAAATGCAACTCCTGTTGATGCTATAACTTATTCGCCAATGACAACGTATGGAACTGGAGCAGAAATAGGAACTGGAAATTTTACTGTATATAATGGCACAGGAAATAATGTTACCATTTCTGGATTATCTCCAGCAACAACATACTACGTGGCTATATATGATTTTAATGGTTCAAGTGGAACCGAAAACTACAATACAACAAGTTCTGCAACAGCAAATAGAACAACTTTAAATTCACCAGTTGGATGGCAAATATATGACACCAATACAGCAACTACTATCGATTTTGATACAACAGAAGATGGGGTAAATGAAGGTGTTTTTCAAGGAGATGGATTGGCACCTGGTTCAACATCAGGCTTGCTAAACTCGAATGCATGGGCAATAAGTGGCTTTACAGATGGTTCTATAGCTTTTGGAGGCACCAATACTGAAGGTCAAGATTTTGATAGAGGAGCTTCTCAAGGTAACACAACTGTGGGCGGTGTTTATGCCTTTGAAACTAGTACTAATAATTTTTCATTAGGTATTCATCCAGCTACTGGAGATTTTGCTCCTGGAGCTATAACGTTACGTTTTCAAAACCAAACAGGTAGCACTATTACTTCATTAAGTTTAGGATATAAAGTATATGTCTATAATGGTCAAGACGCATCTAACAGTTTGGTTTTCAGTCATTCGTCAAACAATTCAACTTATACAACTATCTCCGGTATTGATAGCACTACACCTACAAGTGCAGATAGCTCTGGTTGGACTTCTTATTATAGAGTAGTTACTATCACAGGTTTAAGTTTAACTACTAATAACTACTATTATTTTAAATGGAGCGGTGCCTCGGTATCTGGTTCAGGACAATATGACGATATTGGTCTTGATGACATTACTTTAGTAGCTAATCCATCAACTAATTATGCTTCTTTTGAAGGAACTGCAAAAAACTTTATTGTACAAGGAAACACTTCTTTAAGTAATGATACTTCTGTAACAAGTAATTTGACAATAAATAGTGGAAAATTATCAATTAACGGAAAAACGTTAACATTAGGAGGAACAGTTACAAATACTGCAACAGATGGATTAGTTGGATGCTCAAGCTGCAATATAACAATGAATGGATCTGTTAACGCAACTTTAAGCTTAGATCAAACAACTTCTGGAACAACCAATTTATTAAATAATTTGAGTGTAAATACAAACTCATCAAATACAACTACAATTTCTAATCCTATTGTTATTAATGGAGCTTTAAGTACTTCTGTAGGTCAAACTTTAGATTTAGGAACATTGGCTCTGACAGGTACATTAAGCAGTATTACTAATAACGGAACTATTAAAACTCAAAATACTAGCTCTCTACCTATTCCATCTGGTAAAACTTGGGGAGGAACTGGGACTGTTCTTTACAATGCTACATCAACTACTCAAAATATTGTTGCAGGAACCTATCATGCTTTAACAATATCTACTACAGGTGGTGGAGATGCTACAGGAAATTTGACCGTAAACGGAATTCTTAATTTACCAAATTCAAATCCATCAGCTACTAATGGAATGTTAGACATGGATTCTCATGTTTTAACTATGGGACTGTCTGCAACTAATACAGGTCCCGGCGATGTAACTGGAACTATAACCAGAAATAACCCTGTTCCAAATACAGTGTATACTTTTGGAAACCCTGCAACAACTTTTGCTTTAACAGGAACTGGAGATGCTCCAAGCTACATAACAATGGTACCTTTTATTGGTTCTGGTTCTTGTTGCGAAAATCCAGCTGCTGAAGTGGCTCCAGTTTTAAGATATTATAATATATTTCTTCCAATTACTAACCCAGGACTTTACACTTCGGTTAATTTACATTATTTAGATTCAGAATTAAATGGAAATAATGAAAATGAAATTACAACTGGTGATTATGATATTCCAACACCTATAGAATCAGGTGGATCTGGCAAAGGAGGAACTTATCACGACGAACATGGTAGAGCACAATATAACATTACTACAAGTGGTGCAAAATATATTGGTTGGTCAAATGTACCTATCAACTACTTTATGTATATCCCTGGACAAACAGGTGATCCTGGATATCCACATGATTGGCAAACAAATTTTTCTATTTACACACATTCAAATTCATCATACAAAACATGGACTGGTGGAACTGATACTGACTGGGGCAATGGTTCTAACTGGTTCCCTGATGGAGCTGTAGATTCGACTTCTCGTATCATTATTCCAAATGCTGCTGATTTAACTAACCTTCCTGTTTTGCCTTCAGGAGATATGACACTACAGTCAATAACTATTGGAGACGGAATACCTTTAACAGCACTTGGAAACATCACTATAACAGCAACTGGTGCTATGGGTGGCGGAGCTTGGGAAGATATTTCTGGTGGCTTTAATCCTAATGGCCACAAAGTAACATTTACAGGTGCTGGTGCTTCTATTTCAGGTATTACTCAATTTTATGATGTTGAAGTTGGTAATGGTGCTACTATAATTAACATGTCTGGAAACTACATGAAAATTGAAAATTCTTTTATCAAAACAGGAACAGGTAAATGGTATCCTAATTTATATGATACAACTATTGACTATATGGGATCAAATCAAACAGTAGTAACCACAGAGTCACCTAATTATTATCATAATTTAAAACTTAGTGGCACTGGTACTAAAACACTACCATCGTCTTCAATGACAATTGATGGAACTTTTACTCTTGTTGATTCTGCAACAGCTACTGCCGCATCAATTCTAACAATTAGTGATGGTTTAATTATTGGTGATGGAGCAACTTTTAATACTGGTAATTTCAACCATACTATTGGAGGTGATTTTGATAATAGCGGAACTTTTACTGCTGCTTCAAGCCACTCAATTACAATGAATGGTGATAAACCTCAATCAATAACCGGAAGTACAACCACTACATTTTATAATCTAACTATAAATAATAGTAATGGAGTTACTGTTCTTACAAATTCCAATGTAACTAATAACCTTACGCTAACGGATGGTAATTTAATTATCACTGATGCTCTATTAGGAATTAATGGAACCATTAGCAAAACATCAGGAGTTATTGAAGTTGATGCAGGTTCTTCTTTAAATTTTGGAGGAACAGATAATTTAGTTTTAAACAATGATTTATTTAGTAGCGCTCCTACTTTAAATAATTTAACTATTAATAGAACTGGTGGAGTTACATTAGGCAATCAAAGTATAACAGTAAACGGTGCTTTAGATTTAGTTAATGGCACACTTAATTTGAATACAAGTAATGTAACTATTGGTAGCTCAGGTTCAATTTCAATTACTTCTCCAAGTGCATCTAATATGATAATAGCTAGTAGCACAGGAGAATTAAGAAAAATATTTACAGCAAATGGTTCTTACACGTTCCCTATTGGAGACAATACTGGTACTACTGAGTATTCACCAATAACAATAAGCATTACAGGAACAGGTTATTCTAATGCGTATCTAGGTGTTAATGTAGCTAATGCTAAACATCCTAACAATTCGAGTCCGACCAATTATTTGAATCGCTACTGGAATGTATCACAATATGGAATATCATCTTGTAATGCATCCATCACAGCTACTTATACCAATGATGATATTTCGGGAACTGAAACAGCTATTTCAAGTGCCAAATTAGATGGTGAATTTAATCAAGATAGTAATCCGTGGGTTAAATTCAATAATTTAGATACTAATACACTGTCTATATCAGGTGAAAGTGTTGCACTAGAGCAAAATTCTGTAGTAACTGGAATTACTAAAGATGACCCATCAGTTAGTATTACTAGTAGTAATTTTAGTACTTGTATAGGTTCTAATTATTCATTAGACACAACATTTACTGCTGACTCAAGTGTTTTATACAGTTGGTCTCCACCGGATTTTCTTGATGATACAACAATTGCTAATCCAACAGTTACAAATATTACACAAACAACTACCTATACTGTAACTATTAAAGATGAAAACGGAATTACAGCAAGTGCCGAAATCACAATAAGTACTGGAGGAGTAACAACTTGGACAGGCACTTGGGATAATGGAGTTCCAACTAGCCTTAGTACCGCTGTTATATCTTCAAACTATACCGCTTCTACTAATTTAACACTGTGCTCATTAACCATAAATAATGGTGCAATTGTTACAATTCCTTCCGGAAAAAATGTAACTTTAAATGGAGCTTTGACTGTTACTTCTGGTAGTTTTACGCTAGAAAACAATGCTAATTTATTTCAAAGTACTGATGTAGCAAATTCTGGAAATATTATCATTAAACGCAATAGTTCTCCTTTGATTCGTTTAGATTATACATCATGGTCATCTCCTGTAACTGGTCAGCAATTACATGCGTTTTCACCACTAACTTTAGACAATCGTTTTTATGTTTATAATTCGACAACTAATTTTTATAATGTGATAGCATCAACCTCTAATTTTGAAAATGCTCAAGGATATTTAATTCGTATGCCTTATAACCATCCTACAGCAGCATCTATTTGGAATGGAACTTTCACAGGAACGCCAAACAATGGAAATTATTCTTATGCAATGTCTGTTGGAGATGAAACACATCGCTATAACTTAGTTGGTAATCCTTATCCTTCTCCAATTGATATCAGCACTTTTATTACTGACAATAGCAGTAATATAACTGGTACATTATATTTTTGGAGAAAAACTAACAATTCAGCAAGTCCATCCTATTGTTCATGGTTAGACGATACTTTTGTAGACAATGGTGAAGCCCAAGTGGTAGATCCTAACGGAATTATTAGAACTGGTCAAGGATTCTTTGTTGAGGCTTTAGAAAATGCAACTACTGTTAATTTTAACAACGCTCAACGTGTAGCTGATAATTCCGACCAATTCTTTAAAAGCCAACCTACAAATCAAGTAACAGCTGAAAAAAATAGAATTTGGTTGAATGCAACCAATACCGCAGGTGCTTTTTCACAAACAGAAGTTGGTTATGTTTCTAATGCTACTCAAGGTTTAGACAGTCATGATGGAAAATTCCTAAATGATGGAGCTATTGAATTTTATAGTATTATAAACTCCGGAAAATTTGTAATTCAAGGTCGAGCACTTCCATTTGATACAAATGATATTGTTTCTCTTGGATTCAAAACTGCTACTGCTGCTACTTATACTATTTCGATTGATCATTTAGATGGTTTATTCTTAGATAATCAAGACATTTTCTTGAAAGATAATTTAACGGGTACTATTCATGATTTAAAAACTAGTGGTTATACTTTTGCTTCTGAAATTGGAACATTTAATGACCGTTTTGAAATTGTATATAATAATGCTTTAAGCATTCCGACCTCAACATTCTCTAATAATCAAGTTATAGTATACAAAAAAACAGACAACTTGATTATCAATAGCGGTTCGGTTATAATGGATTATGTTAAAATATTAGACTGTAGAGGCCGATTAATAACCGAGAAAAAAGATATAAAAAATAATGAAACTAGTATTCCTGTTGGAATAACTAATGAACTCCTCATTATCCAAATCAATGCTACAGATGGAACTGTTGTAATGAAAAAAATTATTAACTAAAAGCCGTTGCTTTACTAAACCAAAAAATCCTTGTTGTTATCAGCAAGGATTTTTTTAGTAAAATATATTTACAAAAAGCTATTCTATACTCAAAAATGCTTTACCCAAATAGGCAATACTATCACTAGCTACAAATGAATGATAGCCTGTTTCTGAAACCGCAATGTCTGCTGTTAATCCGTGAATGTATACGCCCAAAATAGCTGCGTGAAATGGTTCATAATTTTGAGCCACTAAACTCGTTATTATTCCGGTCAATACATCACCGCTTCCAGCTGTTGCTAATGCCTGATTTCCTGTAGTGTTTTCATAAATTTCGCTTCCGTTAACAATAAGCGTTGGTGCACCTTTTACAACAATTATTAAATCAAAATCTAACGATAATTCAATTACTTTAGCTGTTTTTTCGTCCTCCGATTGCCAAGTTCCAATAAGTCGTTCTAATTCTTTTTTGTGTGGCGTCAAAATAGTTTTTTTAGGTAAAAGTGACAGCCAATTTTTATTTTTAGACAAAATATTCAACGCATCAGCATCCACAATCAAGGCGCTTTTATTGTTTATTATAAAATTATAAAATGCCTTTTCGGTTAGGCTATCCTGCCCCATTCCCATACCAATACCAATGGCATCAGGTTCAAAATCATAGTGTATATCGGTTAGGACTTTTTCATTCTCATCAGTCAAAACCATCACTTCGGGAATGGCAATTTGAATAATAGCATACCCACATTGTGGAATAAATGAAGTAACTAATCCGCAACCACTTTTTAATGCCGCTTTACTAGACAAACACACCGATCCCATTTTGCCATAACTGCCGCCAATCAATAAGGCGTGACCTTGCAGTCCTTTGTGTGTATCACTTGCAATAGGTTTATACAATTCTAAAATATACGTTTTAGTTACTTCAATCATAATAAGAAATTAATAACCTAAAGTTACTCAAAAAAATGGCGTAATCCTAATAAAAAAGATTTTACATACTATCAATTCGTTTATTTAATTAGTTTTATCATAACAACTACTTATGAAAATTTAAGCAGTTCAAAAGCTTTGACAAAAACGACCACAGTCATTTATATAATTGACCACAGTCATTTTCTAATTTGACCACGTTCATTTTTCAAAAGGACTGCGGTCGTTTTGTATTGATATCAGTAGATTTAGTTATATTTGTTATAATTAGTAAAAAGTGTAAACATTATGGCGGTATTATTTACTCCAGTTGGAAAGAAAAGTCCAACGATTGCAGAAGCTCCAATGCAATATTATCCAAGAGCCATTCAAAGAGGTGTAATCGATTTGGACGAACTCTCGCAACAAATATCGGTTAGTACCACACTTACTGAAACCGATTGTCAAGCGGTGGTTTATAGTTTAGTAAACATAGTTTCAAGAGAATTGGAAAAAGGAAATATTGTGCGATTAGGTCATTTAGGTTCGTTTCAAATTAGCGTAAAAGGCAACGCAAGTCCTTCACCCGAAATGGTAACAGTACAAAATATTAAAAGTGCTTCTATAATTTACCGACCTGGAGTTCGATTTAAAAAACTGCTGGCTAGCTTAAAATTTAGTAAGAAAAAATAAAATAGTTACCCTTTTACAGTTTCCTGTAAAATAGTTTCAAAACACTTTTTTATCCCAGCTCTGCAAAGTGTTCCTATGAAAAGCTCTGCAAATATCTCCTGACTTTGCAGATTTTTTTTTACTAAAGGTTGGGAAAGGGGTAAAAAAAATACTTTTTTTTATTAAAACGATGGAATTTAATTCTACACTTTTGCAAACATCATTATCAGTACTATTAACTCTTTCGTCACTTCGAGTGTTTTTTATGAAATATCGATGGAGCTATTTTATAATAAATGTATCGAGAACTTGGTAGCACTAACGCTTTAGTCTATATTTCTTGGTTTACGCATACATCATCATCAGCATTGCGTCACTTCGAGTGAATTTTCAAAACAAAAATGCAATTTTTGTTTTAGAAATTTGTATCGAGAACTGGGAAGCAGGAATTTATTATTTTTGTAAAATGCAACAATCTTATGTCTACATATTAAAATGTTCAGACAACAGTTATTATACTGGAGTTACAAGTAAGTTGGAACAAAGAATGTTTCAACACAACACAGCGTTTTATCCAGATTGCTATACAGCAAGTAGAAGACCATTGCTACTAGTATTCTATGCTGAATTTACAGATATAAATTTAGCAATAGATACAGAGAAACAGATAAAAAAATGGTCTAGAGCAAAGAAAGAAGCTCTGATAAATGGAGATTATGATGCTTTACCCAATTTAGCTAAGAAGAAGTTTAAATAGCGTTATTTTTCTAGTAGTTCTCGATACAATTTTCTGTTTCAAAAACTAGCGTTTTTAAAACAAAAAATCACTCGAAGTGACGATAGAGTAAAATTTTTGTTTAGTAGTTCTAATGGTTTAGTTTTGGGATCTTGGAATTTTATTCATAATTATTTATGCATCGTCACTTCGTGTGAATTTTCAAAACAAAAATGCAATTTTTGTTTTGAAAATTTGTATCGAGAACTTGGTAGCACTAACTCTTTAGTCTATATTTCTTGGTTTACGCATACATCATCATCAGCATTGCGTCACTTCGAGTGAATTTTCAAAACAAAAATGCAATTTTTGTTTTAGAAATTTGTATCGAG
>CANCFZ010000001.1 GCA_947377425.1 Flavobacteriaceae bacterium | reverse complement strand
ATGGCAACATGATAGCCGACCAAAACAAAGGCATTAACAAAATAGATTACAATCATTTAAACCTGCCAACAACAATTTATTTTGATGGAGGTAATAAAATTTTATATCTTTACGATGCCACAGGCAAGAAAGTTAAGAAAACAGTAGTTGTGGGAGACGAAGAAACACCAACTCATTATTTAGATGGTTTTCAATACAAAGCCAATGAATTGCAGTTTTTTGCAACCGCCGAGGGTTACGCCAATATCTCGCATACTAAATATGAAGGCGGTTTCTTTGAGCACGAAGCAGAGACTACTAACAACCAATACAGTTATATTTACAACTACGTTGACCATTTAGGAAACATACGATTAAGCTACGGCAAAGACCCAAGCAACGGCGTTCTTAGAATTATTGAAGAAAATCATTACTACCCATTTGGATTGAAGCATACCAATTACAATAATGATATGATGATTTTATGTAAGGAAGATGAGATGTTGAAGATTAAATTGCCGCCTAATAATATAAAGACTGGGTATAATTATAAGTACAATGGTAAAGAGTTTCAAGATGAGTTGGGACTTAATGTTTATGATTTAGGAGCACGAGGATATATGCCAGATTTGGGTAGGCTTACATCAATTGACCCAAAGGCAGAACAATATTACAATCAAACTACATATGCTTTAGCTGTTAATAATCCTGTGTTTTTTGTTGATATTAATGGAGAGGGCGTTTTAACAGATTATAAAGTTTTGACTACTGGAGATGATAAAGGGAAAATAGTTAGAGCAGACCCTAATGATGGTTCTGAAAAAAATGAAACGGACAGAATTTTAGAAACAGATAGGAAAGGAAATTTAAAAAAAGATGGTGATGGTAATACTAGAGTAGCAATTGACAATATACATAAAGGTATTATTAAAGAAGGTATGAATATGCGTAACTCAAATACATCTATAGAATATGGCGGAAAAGATCAACCGACTGAAAATGATGTTGTTAAATTTATAGTTCAATTTAGCGAAAAAATTGCAAACAGTGAAATATCTGGTTTTGAAACAATTAAAATGAATACACAGCAAAAAGTTTTATATACTGAACCTTACTTGATGAATAGCCTCTATGAAAATTTTAGTCAACCATATTCTTTATCAACAATAATACCTGGAACACTTTATATTGTGATGGCACATTTTCATAGTCATCCAGATTCACCAATAGTTTCTGATGCTGGTATTGATGCAGCTTCCATCCCTGACTTAAACGGTCAAGAAATTAGAAATCAAAAAGGAGGAGCTGGATTTTCATTACCTCATTATATATACAATAAAAATGGACGAAAACCTTATTAATTATGAAATATTACAAATTAATTTTATTATCATTAATGATAATTTTAATAAGTTCTTGCAAAGGAACTAAAAATATACAGAAAGAAGATTATAAGTCGAATTCAATAATTAATATTATTTATGATTTTTCTAATTTTGAAAAAAATGAAAAAGGATGCGCATATAAGATAAAGTTATTGAAAAAAACAGAAAATATAGATTGCTATCTCATTTCTAAGGCGCAACTTTATTTCCCAAAAATCGAAGATTCTATAGGTGCAAAGACCAAATCTTTTCCTACAAATTCATTAGAGATAAAACATAGATTGTACCTTTGGGATGATTATGAAAATCCTATTTCAAAAGAAATGATTAAAAGTATGACAAAATATAGATTATTCGATTCTACTTCAATTAAAGATCAAAGAGGGGATAATTTGACAAACAATAAAACCCCATTAATTTATACAAATGAAAAAGAAATGTCAGTATTTTATTTTGTATGTAAAAATAATTACAAAAAATTTGTAAAAAGAAAAAGCAATTTTATAATTAAAGAAAACGATTATCCAAATATTAATTGTGATTAAAGATTAAGAGTAATGTAGGTAATGTATCAAATGTGTTGGTGTATTATAAAAGCAATATTAAAACATTATAAATCAAGTGAATTACATAATTTAAACCCAGATGGCGCGGATATGTCCCTCTACGGATAGCGCGGAATTGCATTCCGTGCCAACAAAGAGAATAAAATACAAAAAACTACAACAATAACAAGTTGTAGTTTTTTCTCTTAACTTTAACTCCAAGCTAAATTAGTATATCCAGTTTCATAATTAGTGATGAATTGATTTGTTGAACTTAGGTAATGTTTCAAAGTTAGTGATGAACTAATTTACATTATTTAACTATTTGAAAAACAAAAGATATTGCAGAATGGTAATGTTTCAAAGTTAGTGATGAACTTACTTAGTTAACTTAACTATCTAAAAATTAAAAAATAGTATAAAATTAAAGTAAGAAAGACGAGCAGTATTGCTCGTCTTTTTACATTTGACAAAGCCTTAAATTGAGTAAAATGATGAATAATGACACCTCATGTATCAAAGTTAGTGCTATAGAACTTGAAACTTTACAAAAGACAAAATCCAACTAGCCCTGATAGGAGCAGCTACCTTGTAGCGCGGATAGCAGGAAAATGGACTACAAATAAGCCCAAACCATTCGCTTCTAATTATTAAACTTTCTAGTCTAGAAGTGGGTGCGCCTTCAATAAAGTCTTTAAAGGTTCAGCTGTAAATAGAACGCAACTTAATGGGTTCAAAAGGAATATTAATTTTTTGAGGTAAATTGAGATTGAAAACACACCAATTAATAATAAGCCAACTAGAATATAGGTTGAGCCTTCGGCTAATATAGGCCATGAAAAAGTTCTGTAGGAACGAGATGTTTTTTAGCAACGGTTTAAAATCCATTGTTATAGGAAATCCAATAGTGTTGCAACAGATTTTAATCCGTTATAGCAAATCAGAAATAGTGTTCCTTTTATAAAGTAGATTCTCTTTCAATGATTTTTGTTGGAAGCTCAATAGTTCGCGGAGTAAATGGTTTTGTTTCTCTGCGGCAATTCATCTCTTCCAATAATAGATTAAACGATTCAACACCCATATCGTATCCAGGTTGATCTATAGTGCTTAATTTAGGGGTGATTACTTGTCCCATAAACCAGTTGCTAAAGCCAATAACTTTAATCTGTTTGGGTATAGAAATATTAATTTCGTTCAAATAATTGATAGCACCAATGGCAACAATATCTGTCACGCAAAAGATTCCATCAATATCATTATGTTCTGTTATTATTTGTTTAGCAAAATCATAGCCTTCTTCAAATTCCGAACCTTTACAGGTATAAACTAAGCTTTTGTCAAATAGAATATTGTGTTTTTCTAATGCCTTTTTATATCCCAAAAAGCGATCAATAGCATTTTGTGGATTTACAGGGCCGCGAATATGAGCTATTCTTTTACAACCTTTGCCAATTAAATGCTCGGTAGCATTAAAAGCTGCTTTTTGGTCGTTAATAATTACTTTAGAACAGTTGATTAGTTTTGATATTTTATCAAACATCACAAAAGGAACATCTCTTCTAATAATTTCTTTTAAATGGTCATCATCGTTAGATTCGTTAGAAAGTGATAACAAGATACCGTCTACTCGTTTATTCATTAATAAATCTACTTGTTTTATTTCTAGTTCTTTAGATTCGCTAGATTGTAAAATAATAACTAAATAACCACTTTTTTCAGCCTCAGCAATAATACCTTTAATAACGTTTGAAAAAAAGTGATGCACCACTTCAGGAATTATCAATCCAATAGTCTTAGATTCTCTTGTTCGAAGATTTACCGCAAAACTATTGGGAGTGAAATGTAAAGATTTTGCCATTTCTAAGACGGCATTTTTAGTCTTTTCACTAACGTCTGGGTAATTCTTTAAAGCTTTAGAAACTGTAGTTATAGAAATCCCTAGTTTTATAGCAATTTCTTTTAAAGTAATGTCTTTCATTAATATAAACCGATTTGGAAATTTTACGTAATATAATTATTTTTATTTGTATTTCTATTGTTTAAAAAAAAATAATTGTTTAATAAATAGATTTAATCTAATTAAATTGTTAAACTTTTTGTCATTTTATTAATAATTAAATAAAATTATTGTTTTCTCCATTTTTTTTAAGGAATCCATTTTTTGAATATTATAATTTTATTTATATTTACTAATAAATATAAATATGAAAAACTGCTTTCTAATTATTGTTTTCCTTTCATTTTGGAACACAGAAGCTCAAAAAAAGAATGATGATAAAATAGTTTCTATCTATACTTCTACAGAAAACACTGCTAATAGAATTACAGCTACTGGAACAGTTAATCTTGTTACTTCTAGTCAACCGTTTGAAAATCAAATTTGTGTTTTTGTAAACCCAAATAAAAAATTTCAAACCTTTATTGGAATCGGTGGTGCAATTACCGATGCAAGTGCAGAAGTATTTGCAAAACTTTCCAAAGAAAAACAACAAGAATTTTTGCAATCCTATTATAGTCCAACAAAGGGAATAGGGTATACTTTAGCAAGAACTAATATTCACAGTTGCGATTTTTCAAGTGATAGTTATACTTATGTCACAGAAGGCGACAAAGATTTAACAACATTTAGCATCACTCATGATTTAAAATATAGAATACCACTAATAAAACAAGCTACTGCAGTAGCAGGTAAATTAACATTATTTGCTTCGCCGTGGAGTCCGCCAGCTTTCATGAAAACGAATAATGATATTTTACATGGTGGTTCCCTTAAGCCAGAATTCTATCAATCATGGGCTAATTACTATGTTAAATTTATTAGAGCTTACGAAAAAGTAGGCGTTCCTATTTGGGGATTATCAATTCAGAATGAACCTATGGCAAAACAAACTTGGGAATCGTGTATTTATACTGCAGAAATGGAACGGGATTTCTTAAAGAATTTTTTAGGACCAACATTAGAAAAAGAAAAACTGTTGTCTAAAAAAATCATAATTTGGGATCATAATAGAGATTTAATGTATCAACGTGCTTCTACCATTTATGATGATCCAAAAGCATCAAAATATGCTTGGGGCATGGGATTCCATTGGTATGAAACTTGGGCTGGAGGTCAACCAATGTTCGAAAATGTAGCTAAAGTACAAGAAGCCTATCCAAATAAAAATTTGATTTTCACCGAAGGTTGTGCAGAGTCATTTAATCCAGAACGGTATCAAAATTGGGCAAATGGAGAAAAATATGGTAAATCAATGATCAATGATTTTAATAATGGAACCGTTGCTTGGACTGATTGGAATATTCTTCTAGATGAAAAAGGAGGTCCAAATCACGTTGGTAATTTTTGCTTTGCACCAGTACATGCAGATGTAACTACGAGTCAATTAATTTATACACCTTCCTATTATTACATTGGACATTTTTCAAAATTTATTAGACCTAATGCTAAAAGAATTAGCAGTGTAGCTAGTAGAAGTCAGTTGTTAACTACTTCATTTGTAAATGTTGATGGTAAAATAGTAACTGTAGTTATGAATCAAAGTGAAACAAATATAGACTATAAATTATATGTTGAAACTAAAGCAGCAACATTATCTATTCCAGCTCATTCAATTCAAACATTAGTATATTAGAATAAAATTATATTAAAAAAGGAGGTCTTATTAATTAATTTATAAGACCTTCCAATAAAGTTTAAATTATTATTTCAGTTTAAATTTAATAATTTGATTGTCTATTTGAATTTTAAAAGTTCCTTTTTCAGCAATCCATTTTAAATCATTAGTTACAAATTGCAATGCTTTTTGATCTAAAGTAAATGTCACTGTTTTAGTTTCATTAGGTTGTAAATTTATTTTTTGAAATCGTTTTAATGCTTTTACTTCAGGGGTTATACTGGCATATTCATCTGACAAATATAGTAAAACAGCTTCTTTTCCCGATACTTTTCCGCTATTGGTTACGTCAACGGTTACGGTTATTTTATCAGAAGTATTGATTTCAGATTTGTCAATTTTCAGATTAGAATAAGTAAATGTTGTATATGATAATCCGGTTCCGAATTCGAATTGAGGCAAATAGCTTTTTTCGTATTTAGCATCATTATTTTGCTCATCATCACCCAAACTTTCAGTATATTTTCTATTATATTTTTCTAATGAATTTGGGTATCTTGGGTAGTTGTAGGGCAATTTTCCACTTGGATTTACATCGCCAAACAAAATAGATGCTAATGCTCTAGCACCTTCGTTTCCTGGTAAATAACATTGAACTATAGCACTTGTTATATGTTCAAATTGGCTAATCAATCTCGGGCGACCTTCATTTAAAACCAGTATAATAGGAATATTTAGTTTAGATAATGCCAATGCTAATTTCACCTGTGAGTCTGAAATAAATAAATTGCTAATATCGCCAGGTGTTTCGGTATAGTTTTTTTCTCCCAAACATAAAATAATTTTAGAGGCACCTTTAGCCATCTCAACTGCCTTTAGAATTTCTGATTCGTCTTCCTTGTCAAAATAAGCACCTTCCGAAAAGGTTACATTATCCTTTCCGATTTTGTTTTGCAATGCTTCTAAAATGGTGAATTTATTAGCCGCATATACATCAGAATTTTCACCTTGCCAATTGTATGACCAACCACCATTTAAGTATTTCATACTGTTGGATGTTGGGCCCGTTACAAAGATTTTTTCTGTTTTATTTAAGGGTAAAATAGCGTTGTTATTCTTTAATAATGTAATTGATTCGGCAGCCGATTGATAGGCTTCATCAATAAATTCTTGAGAACCAAATTTCGGATAATCTTTTAAATCGGCTACCGTATTTTGGAACAAATTTAACTCCATTTTCATCTTCAAAATCCTAGAAACAGCATCGTCAATGCGTGACATTGGCACTTCTTTTTTCTGAACTAAATCTAATAAATCATAATAAAATGTGTAATCTTCAGGAACCATACTCATGTCAATTCCTGCCATAACAGACATTTTTACTGCATCACGGTTGGTTTCGGCAACTTTATGTCGGGTGTGCAAATAGATAATATCTTTCCAATCGGTTACCACTACACCTTTAAAATTCAACTCTTTTTTTAAAATGTCGGTAATTAAGTATTTGCTGGCATGAACTGGCGTTCCGTTAATTTCTCCCGAACTAATCATGATGCTTTTAGCACCTGCTTTTATCGCTGCTTCATAAATAGTTAAGTCGTATTGTCGTAAAATGCGTTCGGGAATAATACTTGGCGTTCTATCTTTGCCTGTTGTGGTGCTTCCGTATCCTAAAAAATGTTTCATGCACGAAGCAACATTGTATTTAGAACCTACATCTGTTCCTTCAAAACCGCTAACCATCGCTACTCCCATTTGTGACGATAAATAAGCATCTTCACCAAAAGACTCCCATGTTCTTGACCATGCTGGATTTCTTGGAAAATCTAAATCGGGCGAAAAAACCCATGGAATAGATGATGCACGTGTTTCGTATGCCGATATTTCTGCTCCTTTCTTAACTAAATCGGTGTTGAAAGTTGCCGCCATTCCTATTTGCTGAGGAAATAAAGTAGCTCCCAATGTATAACTTGAGCCATGAATAGCATCGATTCCATAAAGAATTGGAATTTTTAAACGAGTTTTATTGGCTTCTGTTGTAATTATAGTTAGTACTTCATTCCATTTTTGAATGGAAGGCGCTCCAGGATTTGGAACATTTAGAATAGAACCAATATGAAATTTTAAAACAGCCTCGTCTAATTTTACCAAATCCAAATCTGGTTTTTCAGGTTGATTAAAATTAGTCACTGTGATTTGTGTCATTTGACCAATTTTTTCTTCTAATGTCATTTTAGAAAGTAAATCCGCTACTTTTTTATCGGTTTCTGACAATGAAGTTTTTGCTTTTTGACTCCAAGAAATGGTGACAGTTATAAGGCAAATTAGTAAGAGGAATTTGTTTTTTTTCATTGGGTTTTGGTTAGAATTTTTTGTTCTGCAAAATACTAATATTTAATAGAATATGTGTTTAAATTGAAAGAAAACTGGTTTAGGAAAAGTACTTTTTATTCTGAAAAATAAAGCTCTTTCAGAAAGTTTAAATTAAATCTTTATTTAAGTTATTTTTGGAATAGTTTTTTACATTGTATTTGCTTGCAACCACCAAAGCCCCAGTAATTAAAACGATGTTTTTAATAATATACTGACCTACCAATGACGGGCGGTATGGGAATGTGTCGAAGCATGCTTTTTCTACAACAAACATAGGAAAAAAGGCTACAATCATGTGTAATAATAACAATACAATAGTAATTGGAATAAACCTTTTAACAAGTAATCCTAGTCCGATTATAATTTCGCAGAGGCCCAAAATTGGAATGAAAATTTCGGGTTTAAACCAATAAACAGTTTTTTCTACTAATTCTTCTGCCGGACTTATGCCTGCCATTTTTAATGAACCGAACCAGATGTACACTATTGCGAGAGCAACTCGCAATAGTGTAATACTGTATTTTTCCATAGAAGTACTCAACTTAAAATAGTATGTGTTAAATGTTGTTATCATACTATTTTTTATTCAGCACCATCAATTAAGGCGCGTTGTACAGCAAAATTCCCAACAGTATTCCCTAACAATAATCCAGCTTCACAATCGCTTCGGTAGTGAATGGCTCCATACAATCTCGACATAGACGCTTCATTAGCCATGTTTTGAAACTCTTGTGCTCTTGCCGGAATTACATGTGATAAGAAAGTTGATGCAGCACCACTAAAAGTGGAATGCCCTGATACATAAGCTGGAAAATTTGGCACGCCAGTTAATGTTTTTATGGATGAATCTACCTGACAGGGTCTTGGGTTAAAGTAATGGTATTTGGCATCCCAACAACAAATTGCAGCATCCATCATCGAAATATTTAAAAGTGCCATATTTCTTGCCCAACGAACTTCACTAAAATATTGATAAACAAACGCTTCATCAGCAATCGCATTCCAATGTCCAGGAGGTGTGTATGTTCCAACACCATCTGCCCAAAAACTTACAATTTTCATGTGTTCTCTACTGGCATCGTTACTGTAACTTTTAACTTCATTAAGTTCGTTTAAAAACTGTTGTGAATTGGTTGAAGGCGGAGGTAAAGGTCTACTAGCGATTACATTTGCAGGTGTCATTAAAAATGATTTTACATTTCCAAACAATGGCAACATTGGAGGTCTTGAAGGAGCATCTAATGATTTCCAAGGAGTTTCTCCATTTGCAATAGCGTTAGTTTCTAATTGTGTCCATAAAGTTTGATTTCCGATAGCAGCGCCTGCGCCATCGGTTGAAGCTTTAGTTATAAATTTGGCAGCAATGGCTCTTCCAAGTAGTACTCCAGCATCTACATCACTTCTCACGTTGGCTCCAGAAATGATGCGGTATAATTTTTCTTCATCTGCTTTTTGTTGAATATAAGCGATTTCTGTCGGGAATAATAATTTTAAAATTTCAACAGTTACTCCAGCTAATACTCCGTCCTCTGAAGGATATGAAGGTAACGAGCTTTTAGGAACTAATACCGAAATAGTATTGTCAACTGTAAAAGGGGCATCACGATGGTATAAATTTTTGTAATGCCAAGTTGCAACCATAGCGTCATATTGTGCGGCACTAACATAAGCATAAGCACGAGCTGCAAAAGGCGGATTGGAAAATGGAAATTGTGGATTAGCAAACGGATTTGCTGCCGAAGGTGCAGGATAGGTTCCGTCTTCATTTTGATAAGGAGGACGATTGTGTCGTGCTACTAAAGTTTGCATAATTTCATTCCAACGCAGCACACCGCCAGCACTCCAATAATTAATGATTTTTTGTTGGTCATCAGTAATATTGGCTTGGTAACTTTTAATTTCATTAATTTCAGCTTTGTAAGAATTTGATGCAGTAGCCGTTGGTGCAGGTAACGGAAATTCATCTGGAGCTGTTAATAAAAGTGTTGACCAAGTTCCTGCATTTGCATCGGGATTGGTTGGATTTAGTTGCGGGTATTGCATGTTGCGTTCTACCAATTCGTCGTTGCACGAAATAGAAATCCCTAATAATAAAGTTAAGCAACTTATAATTATGATTTTATAGTTATTATTTTTCATTGTTAGTTGTTTTTTTTGTTTTAGATGTAAAATCGATAATATAGAATAAACCGCCATAGAATGAATTTGTCTGACCAACATTTCTTCCTGTAATGACATGATTAAAGCCGCCTATTAAAGCCAATCCAGAGATTTTTTTTAAATTATATTTACCGTTTAATCCCAGTTTGCTCATATTCATTGTGTTGCTAGGAAATGGCAAGTTGTTGGTCGTGATGTCAAATCCTCCTTTTTGCGTTGTCCATGTGTCAAATACTGCTTCGGCAATTAATCGGTCTGTTCTGTAACCAAAACGAGCATTGAATGTTATAGCATCTGGTAAATTCACTTCATTAGTATAGTGCATTTGGTCAGAATAGTATGTGTTCCTGTCAATTGTAATATTTGATCTTTTAGCATATGCCCCAGAAAAAGTTGAAAATAAACTACCGAATTGATAATCACCAAGTAAACGTAACAATCCAACTTTACTGTGTAAACCGAGACTTAATGGCAAATAGTCTGCTACATAATTACTGGTTGGAAAAGAGTAGGTTCCTATAACATAAAAAGAGAGTGTATTGTTTTTGAATGATTTTTCATAAGGCATATATTTCACCGTAAGTGCAGCATCCTGCATGCCTTTTTGTCCAATCATGGTTCCGGCAGACGCTTTTGTAGTAACATAAGGAAGGCTTACAATTATATTTAGTTTATCACTTAAACCATAATTGGCATTGATAGCTGTTTTTTGTGTAGACACTGTTCCCATGTTTAAATTTTCACGATAATAAGTGCCTTCCCAGTAGTTGCTCCAGCTGCTATATTCGTAAATGAATCCAGTACAAAGTTGTTTTTTATCCATCATTATACCGTCAATTTCGGTTTGTGCAAAGAATGTTTGTCCTGCAAAAAGCAAGAATAGTATATATAGTTTTTTCATTATTTTAGTGTTATTGGTTTTGAATTTTTGTCACGATTTTAATTAAAAAGCGAGAAATTGTATGATGACTATACTAATGTCTTTAGAAAAATATTCTAGCAGATACTGTTTTAATCAGAATGATTGTCCAATAAATTAATTAGAGTAAGTATCATTTACTTCAAAATAAATTCACATATTAATAACTAACTTTTTCTGTTATTATAAATCAAAAGTTAAAATGGAATAATTTCTTGAAATACATCAATCAACATAACACCCAATTTGAAATTCTCAACTAAGTCAAATTACGGTTTCGTTAATGTAACGGACAATCACTAGATCACAGCTGTTGCCATGAATATGTTTTCTATTAAGATAGTAATAGAAGTGATTGACTTGTTTTGGGAGGAGAGTAGGCGAGTGTTTTAAATCCGGCATGAAGTCTGCCATTTGGATGTGAATCGTCACATAAAAGTGCAACATAAGATTGTGCATTGTATTCTTCACTGTAGTAATTACTTGGGAAATAATCTTTTATAAGTGACTTAAATAGTTTTTCGAGTGGTTTTTTTGACAAAGGTGCATTTTCAAAAAGATCGTTGTCGACCAATTTTTTAAGATTGATTTCGGTTGTAGATTGTTGTTTGTTAGGTAAATAATACAAACTGATGATGTTGTCTTTTATTCTTTTTTTGAATACATGGTATACATTTTTGTTGATGATAACATTCTCGTTTACATATTCAAAATCGGTGTCTTCCATAAACGAATATACCGATGCATTCAGTTTTATAACTTTAAAATTGCAGTTAGAATCTTTTTGAACAGCACTAACCCAAGCTTGCTCTTTTTTAAGAGAAACTAGCAAATAATACCCAACAACATTATATAAAAACGTTGAGGTTAGTATTAGGATTAATAGTACTGTTGCAGTTTTTTTCATTTATCTTTATTTCAATTCTAGTACTACGGCTTCATATGGTTTTAACGTTCCATTAGTACTGGCGTTGTTGTAATTTCCTAATAATAATTTTGCGTTGCTTAATTTTAAATCAGAATTTAATTTGGCTTCTTTATCAGTAAAATTTAATAAAATTAACAGTTTTCTTCCGTCAAGTTCTCTTATATAGGCAAAAATTGCAGGATTTTCTTTGTCTAACAAAGTGTATTTTCCATATACTAATACAGGATTATTTTTTCTAAGTGAAACTAATTTTCTAAAATAATTTAGTATTGAATTTGGCTCTTTTTCTTGTGCTAGCGCATTGATTGTTGTGTGATTCGAATTGACTTTCAACCAAGGTTTTCCATCAGTGAATCCAGCATTTTTTTCAGAATTCCATTGAAAAGGGGTTCTTCCATTTTCTCTTGAAGTTTGTTTTCGATCTTCAAGAAACGCTTTTAAATCACCGTTATTATTTTTTAAAAACTCATATCTATTTCGAGTATCAACATCGTTATAATCATCAATGTTGTCAAAACGAATATTGTCCATTCCTAACTCGTCACCTTGATAATAATAAGATGTTCCGCGCATAGTCATTACAAAAGTAGAAAGCATTTTGGATGAAATTTCGCGATATTGAGGCGTATCACTTCCAAATTTACTCACCATTCTAGGTTGGTCGTGATTAGCTAAGAAAATAGACAGCCAACCTTTGTCTTTAAAGGCTTCATCATATCTAGAAAAAATTTCTTTGTATTTTACCAATCCAAAATCTAGAACGTGATTGCCTACGTCAACACTTTCAAAGTGATACGCCATGCTCAATTCTTTTCGATCTGGATCAACAAATTTTAAAGCCGCTTGTGGCGAATCTCCAGCGCCTTCCGAAACGGTCATCACGTTAGGGTATTTACTCAATACTTCCCGATTCATTTCTTGAATATACTCGTGTAAATGCGGGCCATTACCATAATATTTTATAATTTCTAATGGTTTGCCTACACATTCTTTTGGCAACTCTGGAAAGCTATCATCTTTAGAAATGAATTGAAAAGCATCCATTCTAAATCCATCAACACCTTTGTCAAGCCAATATTTCATTACGTCATATAGCTCATGACGAACTGTTGGATTATTCCAATTCAAATCGGGTTGCTTTTTTGAAAAATAATGTAAGTAGTATGAATCTGTTGTAGCGTCATATTTCCAAGCATTGCTATTTACGTCAAACCAACTCCATCTATAGGGTGGCGTTCCTTTTTCGGCGGGCCACCAATAGTAATAATTTCTGTATTTATTGTCTCTAGATTTTCTGCTTTCTTGAAACCAATAATGTTCGTCACTACTGTGATTAAATACTAAATCCATTACAACTTTAATACCACGGTCGTGCATTCCTTTTAGCAATAAATCAAAGTCTTGCATAGTTCCAAAATCTTTCATGATTTCACGATAGTTACTGATGTCGTAACCATTGTCATCATTTGGAGATTCATAAATTGGATTTAACCAAACGGCATCAATTCCTAAACTTTTTATATAATCCAATTCAGAAATAATTCCTTTTAAATCGCCAATTCCGTCGCCATTACTGTCTTTAAAACTTCTAGGATATATTTGATACACAACAGCTTCTTTCCACCATTTTTTTTCAAGTGCGTCTACAGTTAATTTTGATTCTTGAGCCAAATTTTTTTGCGATGATAACAACATAAAAAGTGATACTATATAAAGTGTTTTTTTTAGATTCATTGTTTGTTTTGATTAAAATGATATCCATGTTAGTTTGTGCCAAATGTATTCCAACGGACCTTGTTTATGATTTTTTAACCACCAAGTACAAAAAATAACATTCAATAGAAATAAAATAATTCCGATTAAAAGACAAAATGTTGCTCCAGTATATTGGTATAATCCGAAACCGTATTTGTAATATAATGTGGAGCCAACAATGGATTGAATGATATAATTTGACAAACTCATCTTTCCGAAAGGAATTAATTTTGCTAACAATGAGTTAACTTTGGTAGAATAAAATAATATTACAAAGGCAGATACCCAAAAAGTCATCATAGCAAAATTTGACCAGGAACCAAAAATCACTAATAATCTTGCTAAGGCGAATTTATTAGTTTCAATATCTGGCAAATAAAAGGAAAAAATATATAATGGTATAAATGCTAAAATAGCAATTTTTAAAGCCTTTTTCCAGAACAATAAATTGTTTTCGATGTTAGAAAAAAGTTGTTTTCTTCCGGCTAGCATTCCCAACATGAATAAGGCTGGAGCTTGAAAAAATCGCCCGTTTTCCCACGACCAAAGTAAAGATGCAGCCTTGCCTTTGGTAACATCACCAATCATGTAATCCCAAAAACCACCATGATTCATGTAGGTTGAAATATCTTTATAGTAACTTTCAGATAAATTTGGAGTTGGAATATAATCTGGATTGAAAATCATGTAAATGTATTTTCCCCATTCCATAGGTTGAAACATCAAAATAACGGCTATTATAAAAACGGTTTTAGTACTCAAATTAGAGACAGGAATTAATAATAATCCTAAAATGGCGTACATCGTTAGTATATCGCCTTGGTAGAAAGCTGTATTTATAAATCCAAAAACCAAGAGTAACATCATACGCCAAAAGAAACGACCTCTAAAATCTTTTCCTTGTTTGTTTTGATTGTCATTTTGAATGTAAAAACTAAACCCAAATAAAATTGCAAAGATGGCATAGGCTTTTCCTCCAAATAAAAAATAAGCAGCACTCAGTATATTTGCATCTAAATTTTTAAGCCATTCTGGAAATTGAGTTGGTTCATAAACAAATTCAAAGTGTTCCATATTGTGCAAAAGTACAATGCACATAATAGCGAAACCTCGCAAGGCATCTACTACTTCAATTCGGTTATTTTTTAGTGCTAAATTCATTATAATTGGTAAATCGCAGCTTCGTATGGACGAAGTGTTGAGGTAGAAGATTTACCTTCGTAATTATTGATTAATAGTTTTGCTTTTTTAGTGTCTAAGCCTGTTTTTATAGTTGCTTTTTGCGTTGAGAAATTCAATACTACCAAAATTGTTTTACCAGCTAATTCTCTTGTATATGCATATATATTTGGATTTTCAGCATCAATTAAAGTGTATTTTCCATAAACTAAAGCCAAATTATTTTTTCTCAATTGAACCATTTTTCTAAAATAATTCAAAGTAGATTTTGGATCTTTCCCTTGAGTTTCGGCATTTAAAGTAACGTGGTTATCATTCACTTTTAGCCATGGCGTTCCTCTAGTAAATCCACCATTTGCAGTTGAATTCCATTGAAAAGGCGTTCTTCCATTGTCACGAGCGCCACCTGTTTTTTGGTCTTCAATAAATTGTTTCAAATCACCTTTTTCGTTTATCACCTTTTGGTATTCTGCCAGTGTTTCGATATCTCGGTAATCTTCAATTTTATCAAATTTAGCATTAGTCATTCCTAGTTCATCACCATTATAATAATAAGGCGTACCTCGCATTGATAGTAAAAAAGTAGTCAGTAATTTAGACGAATAATCATGAAATTCTGGCGAATCATTACCCCAACGTGTTGCCATTCTTGGTTGGTCGTGGTTTCCTAAATAAATAGTTCCCCAACCTTTATCGGCATATACTTTGTCCCAATCAGAATAGATTTTTTTGAAATCTAGTAAAGAATAATTTCCCATTTTTTTAAAAAAACCAGGCACATATCCTAAATTAGTTCCTTCAAAGTGATAACCCATGTTTAATTCTTTTCTTGCTGGATCAACAAAGTTTAAAGCAGTAGAAGTCAGCATTCCAGCACCTTCGGCTAATGACATACAATCGTATTTGCTTAAAACCTCACGATTCATTTCTTGAAGATACTCGTGTAAATGAGGTCCTTGCCCCATAAAAACATCCCATCTACCGTGATAATCTTTATCTAAATCTGCTTGCGTAATTACAGGAAAAGTAGTGTCTTTAGAAATAAACGGAATAACATCCATTCTAAATCCGTCGATGCCTTTATCTAGCCACCAACGCATCATAGTGTAAATTTCTTGACGCAGTTTTGGGTTTTCCCAATTCAAATCGGGTTGCTTGAAATTGAAATAATGTAAGTAATAGGAATCAGTTTGTTTATCATACCTCCAACCACTTCCATCAGCTTCAAATGCACCAGGTCTGAAAGCTGGTTTGCCTTTCTCGGCTGGCCACCAATGGTAATAATCTCGATACGGATTGTCGCGTGATTTTCTGCTTTCTTGAAACCATCTGTGCTCGTCACTACTATGATTAACTACTAAATCCATTACTAATTTAATGTTTCTTTGGTGCATACCTTTTAGCAATGCGTCAAAGTCATCCATGGTTCCAAATTCTTTCATTATAGCTTGATAATCGGAAATATCATACCCATTATCAGCATTTGGAGAGCCATAAATTGGATTTAACCAAATTACATCAACGCCTAAACTTTTAAGATAATCTAATTTGGAAATGATACCTTTTAAATCACCAATTCCATCGCCATCAGAATCTTTAAAACTTCTTGGATAAATTTGATATACTACGGCTTCTTTCCACCATTTACGGTCTAAAGTAGCAGCTGTTTCCTGTGCAAAATCAATTTGAGTGGACAAAAAAGCTAAAGTTAAAGCAAATACGTTTTTAAGTTTCATTTAATGAAAAATTTGAAATGTGTGACAATTTATATAATAATATGAAAGAAATGCTTTTTTAAATAAAATACAATTGCATAATAAAACCGAAAACGTTTTCGATTGATGGATAATTATACTTTTGATATTTATCTTCCAAATAAAAAAAATAAATGATAAGTTTGAAGATAAAATATTCCTAAATTATGAAATTTAAATTACTAGTGTTTTCATGCTTTGCTTCGCTATCTTTATTTAGTCAAAACAAATCAGATGAGTGGCATTTAACTGCAAATTCACGTCAAAATTATTTTGGTGTTGCTATGGCAAATGGGCAAATTGGTATTGTAACCAATGACGAGCCCCTTAAAACAAAAGAAATTATTTTGAATGGTGTTTATCAACCAAGTTTAGAAAACGGAATTAGTAAGATTGTCCGTGGAATTGAGTTTTTGAATCTCCACATGAGCATTAATAACGAATTAATAAAGTCTGATAATATTGATAATTGGAGTCAGCAGGTTTCTATGAAAGAAGGCATGAGTTCGGTTTCCTTTTCGTTTAAAGAGTCAGCTACTATTAACTACACAATTTTGGCAAACAGAGCAATTCCTTATTCGGCGATGGCTATAGTAGAAATCACGCCCAAGAAAGATATTGAAATCACGGTTAACAATTATATGGTCGTTCCAGAAGAATTGAAAGAAGCTAAAAGTCAGTATCGCGTGCTGAAAGACAATCAGTTTTTGATGCCAGTTTTTGGAACTTCAGCCAAAACTCTGAACGGTAAAGTGACTATTGCTGCTTCAACTACATTTTTGTTTGATGGGGATAAAGAACCATTGAAACAAACTGGTGATGAAGTTGGATTTACTAAAAAATTAGTGAAAGGCAAAAAATATCGATTTGCTATTGCTGGCGGGATTTGTACTTCTAAGGACATTACCGATCCGTTGAATGAGTCAGAGCGTCAGCCTATTTTTGCTCTGCAAGAAGGAATTGACAAATTAGTAGAACGACACAAACAAGCATGGGCGGAACTTTGGAATACCGGTGATATTCAAATTGAGGGTGATTTGGATGCACAACAACGCGTTCGATTTGCATTGTATAATTTGTATTCGTTCATTCGTCCCGAAACCCGTCAGAGTATTGCGCCTATGGGATTATCGTCACAAGGATATAACGGACATATTTTTTGGGATTCGGAACTTTGGATGTACCCAACATTATTAGCATTACAACCTGAACTTGCAAAATCATGTTTGGATTACCGTTCTGATAGGTTAGAAAAAGCCAAACAAAAAGCCACAATTTACGGTTATAAAGGCGCTATGTTTCCGTGGGAAAGTGATGATACTGGAGAAGAAGCAACACCTACTTGGGCATTAACTGGAATTTTTGAGCAACACATTACGGCCGATGTCGCCATTGCATTTTGGAATTATTATGCGTTAACTCAAGATAAATCGTGGTTAAAAAGTGAGTATAAAGTACTGAAAGAAACTGCCGATTTTTGGGTAAGTCGAGTGGTTAAAAATACTGATGGAAGTTATTCAATTTTAAATGTAGTAGGTGCCGATGAATATGCGCAACATGTTGATGATAATGCCTTCACTAATGCTTCTGCTATTGAGGCGTTACGAAATACAATAAAAGCAGCCACTATTTTAGGAGAACCTATTAATCCAAAATGGGTTGCCGTTTCTGATAATATTATGATTCATAGAGAAAATGGAATTACTCAAAATTATAAAGGGTATTCGGGTCAAACGATTAAACAAGGTGATGTGAATTTATTGGCTTATCCATTACACATTATTACCGATAGAGAACAAATAATTAAAGACTTAGCCTATTATTCTGAAAAAGTGGATAAAAAAGACGGCCCAGCAATGGCGCACGGAATATTATCGGTTTTGTATGCTAGATTGGGAGATAAAGAAAAAGCCTACGAACATTTTGTAAAAGCCTATTTGCCAAATAGTCGTCCGCCATTTGGAGTTTTTTCAGAATCGGCTAACAGTAATAATCCTTATTTTGCTACCGGAGCAGGCGCTATGTTGCAAGCTGTGATTTATGGTTTTGGTGGAGTTGAGCAAACAGATAATGGCTTAAAATACAACAAAGGAAATCTGCCAAAACAATGGAAATCATTGAAGATAATTGGACTTGGAATTGACAATAAAACGATTCTTATAAAAGACTAATTAGCTATAAATTTAAAGGCAAGAGCATTAGTTGTTTTTGCCACGAATTGAACAAATAAATCCTTACTTCTGTACTTATTATAAAGTTAGAAGTAAGGATTTTTCACTAAAAGCTAAAAAAGTCACTTTAGACATAGTAAAATCAGGCTTTATTGCTAAAATTTTCTTAAAAAAAATAGATAGCATTTTTTTACCCCTATTTTTTTACACATCTAATAATTTTTTAGCGCTTTTTTTACGTATTTGATTATGAATCGAAAACGTTTTCGTTATTACTATAACGTTTTCGTTGTGTTTAAATCTTAAAGTTATCATAAAATTAAATTATGTTTGATGTTATATTATAAATCAATTTATTAACTAACTAATTATTACGTATGAAAAATAGTCTACTCAAGGGCTTTTTAGTATTTCTAACGATGTTTTTTTCGGGTTTTGCATTTGCGCAAAATGTAACAGGAAAAGTATCCGACAGTAAAGGAGGGTCATTACCCGGTGTTTCTGTCACAGTAAAAGGAACCTCTAACAGCCAACAAACAGATTTAGATGGAAATTTTACAATTAAAAATGTAGCTTCAGATGCAGTTCTTGTATTCAGTTACATAGGTCTTAAGACACAAGAAGTTAAAGTGGCAGGTAAAACTTCACTTAACGTTACGATGGCTGACGATCTACAAGAGTTAAAAGAAGTAGTAGTTATTGGTTACGGTTCTGTTAAAAAGAAAGATGCAACAGGAGCTGTAGATCAATTAAACTCTAAAAATTTTGACAACATATCTGCAACATCACCAGCAGATTTATTAAGAGGTAAAGTATCAGGTGTACAAGTTACTTCTTCAAGTGGTGAGCCAGGAGCTGCGTCTTCAATCAGAATTCGTGGTAACTCTTCAATCCGTTCAGGAAATGGTCCACTTATCGTTATTGATGGTGTGCCATTAGATGGTGGTGATATTTCAGCAGGTGGAGATGACTTATTAGGAACTTCATCAGCAAGAAACCCATTGAACTTCGTGAATCAAAATGATATTGAAAGCATGACTATCTTAAAAGATGCGTCTTCAACTGCTATTTATGGTTCTCGTGGAGCTAATGGTGTTATTGTTATTACAACTAAAAAATCAAAATCAAAAGAACCACAATTAAATTTTAGTACAAACGTTACTTTCAGTAAATTTTCAAGTAAATTGAATGTTATGGATAGCAACACATTTGTAAGAAATGGTGGTGCAGATACAGGTTCAAGAGTCTACAATTGGAAAGACGCTGTATTACGTGGAGGATTAACAGTTAACAATGATGTATCATTTTCAAAATCTACTGATAACTCAAGTACTCGTTTGTCTTTTGGTGCTTCTAACACAGAAGGAATTGTTAAAAACACAGGTATTGATAAATATACATTCTCATTAAATAATTCAAATGATTATTTTGGTGGAAATTTAAAAATTGAATCAAAAATTAACTATGCTGGAATTAAAGATAAAGCTACGTTAATTTCTAATAATGCTGGTTTTATAGGTAACTTAATTGGGTCTGCTTTATACTGGAATCCAACTAACCCAATTTATGATAATTCACCTGATGGTTATTATAATCCTGGTTATTCAAGTACTTCTTACGGAAGTGATACTTATTTGAATCCAGTTCAGTTATTAGATTCGTATAAAGATTATACTAACACTAATAAAATTTTAGCTAGTATTAAATCTACTTTAAAATTATCTAAAAACTTAAACTACCAATTCTTATTTGGTGTTGAAGGTTCAAACTCAGTTAGAAAATCACAATTATTGCCATCTATACATATTCAAAACGTAGCTCAAGCAACCGCTCCTGGAAGTACTACAGTTAAATATGGTCAAGCTGCATTAATGAACAACAATAAGTTTAATAAAACATTTGAGCATACATTAAATTATAATAAAACATTTAATGATAACTTTATTTTTGATGCTTTAGTTGGGTATTCTTACTACGATTATAATGCTGATGGAAGTTTTTCTTCTGGTAAAGGATATGATGATGCTCAAGTTAATCTTATTGATAATATCGAAGGAGGGTTACAAAATGAATTTAGAGTTTCTTCATACAGAAGTAGAGTTCAATTGCAATCTTATTATACAAGACTTAATGCTACTTTATACAAAAAATTCTTAGTAACGGCTACTATTCGTGAAGATGGTTCTACCAAATTAGGTGTTAACAATAAATATGGTTCATTTCCGTCTGTAGGATTAGGTTATAAAGTTTTTGAAGGTAAAGAAGGTTTAGCAAATTCTTTGAAATTAAGAGCTAACTTTGGTACTACTGGTAATCAGGAATTTGCGCCAAATTCAGCTATAGCACGTTCATCTTATGGTTTAAATGGATCATTGAATGTTGATTCAAACGCGAATACAATTTTGAAATGGGAAACTACTAAATCGTATGGTTTTGGTGCTGACTTTACATTAATAAAAAACAGATTGTCAGGTAATGTTGATTATTTCAACAGAGATACTAAAAATTTGATTTTCCCAGTTCCTGCTGCTTCAACTCAACCAGGTCCACCATCACCAAGATATGTGAATCTTGACGGTAACCTTATCAATAAAGGTTATGAAATTGGATTAAACTATAAAGTTATCAATAAAGGTGATTTTACTTGGGATGTTTCTGCAAACGCATCGTTCATCAAAAACACTATGAAAAACTTTGCTGGATTTATTCAAGCAGGAGCCTTAAATGGTCAAGGATTATCAAATGCTTATGCTCAAGTTGTTACTAACAACGAACCGATATATAGCTACTACATGTATGAGTGGAGAGGTTATGCTGCTGATGGTACTTCTATCTATGCTGATGCTGCTGGAAACAATGCAGGATTAGGTTTGGCAGCTAAAAAATTAGTTGGAAAACAAGGTTTGCCAAAAATGAATATAGGTTTTACAACAAATATGGCATACAAAAACTTTGATATGTCTGCTTCTTTCTACGGTGCATTTGGTCATTATTTATATAATAATACAGCTAATGCTTATTTCTTTAAAGGTGCTTTCCAAGGAGGAAGAAACGTTCCTGAAGAAGTTGCAACATCTGCACAAGCTCAAGGAGATCCAAACTCTCCATCTACTAAATATTTAGAAAAAGGAGATTTCTTAAGAATGGGTAACTTAACATTTGGTTATACTTTTAGTGGAGCGACTTTAGATAAATTAAAAATCAAATCAGCTCGTTTTTATGTAAATGGTCAAAATTTATTATTATTCACTAAATATTCTGGATTCGACCCAGAGGTAAATACTGATAAATCATTAAACGGAGTTCCATCTGCTGGAATTGATTACTTGTCATATCCGCGTTCAAAAGCATTTGCTGTAGGACTTAATGTAACATTTTAATTAAAAAACTATGAAAAAAAATAATTTAATAAAAGGATTTTTATGCCTAAGTGCACTTGCTTTAACTGTAAGTTGTACTAATTTAGATGAAGAGATTTTGGATGGAGTTCCTAATAATTCATCTGCTGGAGGTTCAATAAATACATCTGCAACATTAGTTGCTGCATACAATGGATTAAGAGATTTTAATGGTCAAGGTATGATGTATGCGCTTGATGAAATGTCAACCGATGCAATGGTTGGGCCAACTCGTGGTGGTGACTGGGATGATAATGGAGTTTGGAGACAAATTCATACGCAAACTTGGGCACCAGATCATGGTGAAGTTAAAGGTGCATGGAATTCATTATTATCAAATGTTTACAATTGTAATTTAGTTATTGAAAATGGAGGAACTGCTTCGGAAGTTTTACAAGCCCGTTTCTTGCGTGCGTTTTATTACTATAATGTAGTAGATTTATTCGGACAAGCGCCATACAGACCAGTTGGTTCAAGTTTATTAGACGACCCAAAAGTATGGTCTCGTTCTGAAGCTACTGCTTTTGTGATTTCAGAATTGGAAGCTATTGTTGGAAGTTTACCAGCAAGAGTTTCTGGTGATGCAAGTATCGTTAACAAAGATGCAGCTCATTTTTTATTGGCTAAATTATACCTTAACAAATCAGTTTTTGATGGTTCTGGTTCTTTCGCTGCTGCTGATATGACTAAAGTGGTGCAACATGTTGATGCAATTACAAGTACATTAGCACCTAATTATTGGGATAACTTTGCTCCAAACAATAATAATTCTGATGAGGTTATTTTTTCATCTAAAAATATTCAAGGTGGAGCAGGTGGAAATATGCAATCTAAATGGAGAATGTGTACACACTACAACCAAACTCCTTCTGGATGGAATGGTTTCGCAACATTGTCAGAGTATTACAACCGTTTTGGGTCAACTGACGCAAGAGCTAAATATTCAACACCAACTATTATTGCTGATTTAGGAAATCCTGTTGGATTTAATATTGGGCAACAATATGCTCCAGGTGGAGTAGTAGCTTTGCAAGATAGAAATAGTCATCCTTTAGTGTTTACATCAGCTATTACTTTAATTACAAGTGGTGCAACATTAGAAACTGCGGGTATTCGTGGTATGAAATATATTCCGGATAACTCTAATTTAGGATCGCCAGATAATGACTTAGTTTTAATGCGTTATTCAGATGCATTATTAATGAAAGTTGAAGCTATCTTAAGAGGAGGAACAGGTAGTGCTGGTTCAATATTGTCTGATATTGCTACAAGAGCTGGTGTTGCTGCTGCTGCAAATACTCTTGACGGAGTATATGCTGAAAGAGGTAGAGAATTATGGTGGGAAGGATGGAGAAGAAATGACATGATTCGTTTTGGTAAATTCCTAGATGCTAGAGAATTAAAGCCTTACAACTCAGATCCGAAATATCTTTTATTCCCAATTCCAGCAGACGCTTTGTTCAATGCTAATTTGAAACAAAATGCTGGATACTAATAAAATGTTTGTTAGTTTTGTTTGAGTTATATTTCTAAAGAGGGCATTTATTGCCCTCTTTTTTATTGTTTATTTGCTGTAATTTCCAAAAAAAAAGCATAAATTGTGCTTGAATTTCAACTTCACAAAAATTAAATATTTTACTATTAAAATGCACAAAAAATTAGCATTAGTTTCGCTTCTAACCTTTGTTTTTATTGGATGTTCCAAAAATGAAGACACATTGTTTACCGAATTAACTCCGTCTCAAACAGGCATTAACTTTGTAAATGAAGTTAAAAACGGAGAAGAAATGAATATTTTTAAATACCGTAATTTCTATAATGGTGGCGGCGTCGCTATTGGGGATATAAATAACGATGGACTGTCAGATATATATTTCACTTCCAATCAAGGAACCAATACCTTATATCTCAATAAAGGAAATTTTAAATTTGAAGACATTTCCAAAAAAGCCGGAATTCAAGGAACCAAATCGTGGTCAACAGGAGTTGTTATGGTTGATATTAATGGAGATGGTTTATTAGATATTTATGTTTGCAATGCCGGAAGCAACAAAGGAGCACAACAAGATAACGAACTTTTCATCAATAATGGAAATTTAACCTTTACCGAAAAAGCCAAAGAATACAATCTTGCCGATACTGGAATTACAACTCATGCTGCCTTTTTTGACTATGACAAAGATGGCGATTTAGATTGCTATATACTGAACAACAGTTTTATACCAGTGAGTAGTTTGAATTATTCCAACAAGCGTGAACTTCGCGATAAAGATTGGGATGTTAATCCAATTCTTAAAGGTGGTGGCGACCGATTGTTGCGAAATGACGACGGAAAATTTAAAGATGTAAGTGAAGAAGCCGGAATTTATGGAAGTCTTATTGGGTTCGGATTAGGAGTCACTGTTGGTGATGTAAACGGTGATTTGTATCCGGATATTTATATTTCTAACGATTTTTACGAAAGAGATTACCTTTATATTAATAACAAAAATGGCACTTTTTCGGAGCAAATTCAGAATTGGGCAACACACATTAGTCAATCTTCTATGGGTGCCGATATGGCTGATATCAACAACGACGGTTTAGCCGATATTTTCACTACTGATATGTTGCCCGAAGGCGATCAAAGAACTAAAACTACTACAACTTTTGATAATTACGACTTATTTACAAGAAAGTTAAACCTCGATTTCTTTAATCAATACATGCAAAACACCTTGCAATTAAATTCCAAAAATGGGCAATTTAATGAAATAGCGAGTTTTGCTGGAGTAGCCAAAACAGATTGGAGTTGGGGAGCTTTACTTTTCGATATGGACAACGATGGTTACAAAGATATTTATGTTTGTAACGGAATTTACCACGACTTAACCAATCAAGATTTTGTGGACTTTTTCGCCAATGATGTGATGCAAAAAATGGCGATTACAGGTAAAAAAGATGATATGGAAAACATCATTAATAAAATGCCAAGCACGCCAATTCCAAATTATGCTTACAGAAATAATAAAAATTTAACGTTCACCAACGAAGCTCAAAATTGGGGATTGGGAACGCCAAGTTTCTCTAATGGAGCGGCTTATGGTGATTTAGATAATGACGGCGATTTAGATTTGATTGTTAATAATGTAAACATGCCTGCTTTTGTCTATCAAAATAATTCGCAAAAAAACAAAGACAATCACTTCATAAAAGTCAAGCTTAAAGGCGATAAACAAAACAAATTTGCCATCGGAAGCGTAGTCGAATTGTATTCTAAAAAAGAAATTATTCGTCAAGAATTGATTCCGTCTCGCGGATTCCAATCGTCTATTGATTATGTGATGACCTTCGGAATTGGAACCAAAAAAATAGATTCTTTAAAAGTTATTTGGCCAAATGATAAATTTCAAACAATAAAAAAAGTAGCCGCTAATTCAACTATTACCTTGAATATTGCCGATGCTAAAAATACTTTTGTTCCTAAAAAAGAAATGTTTAAACCGTTATTTAAGGAACAAGCGAATACTTTAATTCCTCACAAAGAAAACGATTACATCGACTTTGATTATGAAGGATTAATTTCTAAAATGTTATCGCAGGAAGGACCATCATTAGCTGTTGCAGATATCAATAATGACGGAAATGACGATTTGTTTATTGGCGGTGCTAAAGGAACTCCTGGCAAAATTTACCTCAATAATGGCAATTCTAATTTCACACCAACTAACCAACCAGCATTAAATAGCGACGCCATGTTTGAATATACGGCTGCAAGTTTCTTTGATGCTGATAATGACGGAGATATTGATTTACTTGTGGGTTCCGGAGGAAATGAAAAAGCCGATCAAGCCAATTACAAAAACCGTTTGTATCTAAATAATGGAAAAGGGCTGTTTACAAAAAGCACTTCGGCATTGCCAACTACAAATGCCAATGTAGCTGTTATTGCGCCGTATGATTTTGATAATGATGGTGATACCGATGTTTTTATAGGAAGCAGAAGTGTACCAGGCGTATACGGAATTGACCCAAAACACTTATTATTGGAAAATGACGGCAAAGGAAATTTCACTAATGTCACCGATAAAAAAGCCTTCAAAATGAATGAAGTTGGAATGATTACCGATGCAATTTGGGAAGATATTGACAACGACAATAAAAAAGATTTGATTATTGTGGGCGATTGGATGGCGCCAGTTATTTTCAAAAATACGGGTAGACGTTTGGCAGAATTTAAAAATAATTTGACCAACGAAAAAGGATTTTGGAACACCGTTTCTTGTGTCGATTTGAATAACGACGGCAAAAAAGATTTAATTTTTGGTAATAAAGGAACCAATACTTCCTATAAATGTACTAAGGAAAGTCCGATGAAAATGTTTGTCAACGATTTTGATAACAACGGAACTATCGAACAAATTTCATCACGAACCATCGACGGAAAAGATATGCCTATTCACATGAAAGGCGAATTAGCCAAACAAATTCCATCCATCAAAAAGAAGAATTTGAGCTATGAAGAATACGCTAAAAAATCAGTTCAAGAAATCTTTACACCCGAAGTAGTTTCCAATTCGATAATAAAAACAGCTTATGTTCAACAAAGTTCTGTTGCCATTAACAAAGGTAACGGACAGTTTGAAATGAAAGCATTGCCTAAAGAAGTACAGTTTTCTAGTGTGAATGCCATTTGCACTATGGACGTCAATAAAGATGGAATTTTAGATTTAATTCTGGGTGGAAATCAATACGAATTCAAACCACAATATGCTCGATTGGATGCCAATTACAGCAGTGTATTGTTAGGAACTAAAAACGGAACGTTTACTTGGGTTCCGAATGAAAAATCGGGTATTTTCATTAAAGGCGAAGTTAAAAACATTAAAATAATTAAAACAAAAAACAATTCGGCAACGATAATTGCAGTAGTAAATGATAACAAGCCGAAAATATTCAAGCGTAATGACTAATTTTTATAAACTTCTTTTCGTTTCTATTCTTCTGGTTGGCTGTTCAAAAAGACAAGAAAATTTGTTGTTTAAGAAATTGCCTTCAAGCGAAAGTAATATCACTTTTGTGAACGAACTCGATTCAAAGAAAAATATTTCCATACTTGATTACCTCTATTATTACAATGGTGGTGGTGTGGCTTTGGGTGATATCAATAACGACGGTTTGGTTGATATTTATTTCAGTTCCAATCAAGGAAAAAACAAATTATACCTAAACAAAGGCAACAATAAATACGAAGATATTTCTGCCAAAGCAGGAGTAGAAGGCTCTAGCGATTGGGAATCGGGAACCATTATGGCTGATGTAAATGGCGATGGTTATTTGGATATTTATGTGTGTGCTGTTGTGGGGATTAACGGATTTGAAGGACACAATGAATTGTTCATCAACAACAAAAACAACACGTTTACTGAAAGTGCAGCCGAATATGGATTGGATTTAGACAATTACAGTTCCTCAGCAGCTTTCTTCGATTTCGATTTAGACGGCGATTTGGATATGTATTTGCTTAATCATGCTGTGCACTCGGAATTGTCGTATGGAAATGCCGACATTCGTAAGAAAAGAAGTTACGAATGTGGCGATAAATTATTCAGAAATGAGAATGGAAAATTTGTAGATATCAGCGAACAAGCCGGAATTTTTGGTGGTGCTAATGGGTACGGTTTAGGATTGGCAGTGTCCGATTTTAATCAAGATGGATATCCCGATATTTACGTTTGTAACGATTTTCACGAAGACGATTATTACTATCTAAACAACGGCGACGGTACTTTTACAGAAAGTTTGAAACAGCACTTTGGGCATACCAGCCGTTTCTCGATGGGTATAGATGTGGCCGATATCAACCACGACGCTTTCCCAGATATCATGACACTTGACATGCTTCCTGAGAATGAAAAAGTGCTAAAATCGTCGGCCGGAGATGATAATCCTCAAATGTTTAAAGTGCGCACCGAAAAGTTAGGCTATCATTGCCAGTACACGCGCAATATGTTGCAAATCAATCAAGGCGGCACTAATTTTACCGAAACGGCTTTGATGAGTGGTGTGGCAGCTTCCGATTGGAGTTGGAGTTCTCTTTTTGCCGATTACGATCAAGATGGAGAACAAGATATTTTTGTGTGCAACGGAATTCCGAAGCGACCAAACGATTTAGATTACATCAAATATTATTCGAATGATAGAGTAAAAACCAAAATCAGTTCTACGAAATTATTAGATAAAGAAGCCTTAAAACGTATGCCAAGCGGCAAAGTAACCAATTATATTTTTCAAGGCGGAGCTGATTTGAACTTTAAAAATAAATCGGCCGATTGGATTGAAAACGATTCTATAATTTCCAATGGAAGTGGTTATGCAGACTTAGATAATGACGGCGATTTGGATGTAGTAACCAATAACTTGAACAGTGAAGCATCAATTTATATCAATCAAACGAATTCGCAATCGAATTATCTAAAAATCAAATTGCAATTTCAAGGTAAAAATACTTTCGCAATTGGAACCAAAGTGATTTCGTATTCTAAAGGGAAAAAACAATACAAAGAACTGCAAACGACTAGAGGATTTCAATCATCTTCTGAACCAATGATTCATTTCGGATATAAAAAAGAAGCCAAAGTAGATTCGATTGTGGTTATTTGGCCTGACAAAACGTATCAAACATTGAAAGGTGTAAAAACCAATCAAACCTTGACAATTAAAGCGAATACTACCAGAAAACCTTTTGATTACAGTAGATTGCATCCTGCGGTTTTACCAATTTTCAAAAAAACGGATTCCAATCTAGGCATCAATTTCACACATCAAGAAAATGATTTTGTTGATTTTGTCTATCAAAAATTAATTCCGTACCAACGTTCTGATAGAGGCCCGGCAACAGCTATTGGCGATTTGAATGGCGATGGAAAAGGCGATATTTTCTTTGGCGGTGCGAAAGATATTCCGGCTCAAATTTTTCTTCAAAATGGCAACGGATTTTCTAAAAAAGCATATCCAAGTATCGAAAAAGATGCGGTTTATGAAGATGCCTCTGCGGTAATTGCCGATTTTAACAATGATAAAAATAACGATTTATATGTGGCTTCTGGTGGCGGTCAAAATGCTTCCGATTTGCAAGACCGATTGTATTTAGGTAAAAATTTAACAGCGACAACGTTGCCAAGTTTAATGCAAAATGCTTCATTAGTGAAAGCCTTTGATTATGATAAAGACGGCGATGTAGACTTGTTTGTTGGGAATAATTCTAAGAATAATCGTTTTGGAAGTACTTCCGATTGTTATTTATTGAACAACAATAATGGTAATTTTACTATAGTAGAAACCAAAACATTTTCTGGAATTGGAATGGTGAGTGATGCTGTTTTTTCTGATTTTAATAAAGATGGAAAAACCGATTTGATTGTGGTTGGCGAATGGATGAAACCTACTTTTTTTGCCAATACTAACGGAAGATTTTCTAATGTAACCGAAACGATTCTTCCTGAAAAATGCAACGGATTGTGGCAGTCGATTCAACCTTTTGATATTGATGGCGACGGCGATTTAGATTATTTGGTTGGAAACTGGGGATTGAATTCGAAATTTAAAGCTAGTCAAGAATTTCCAATGAAAATGTACTACGATGATTTTGACAAAAATGAATCGTTTGAAACCATCGTAGCTATTGAAAAAGAAGGAAAATATTACACCACAATGGGCTTGGATGAACTGGCAGAACAATTTAGCGGATTGGTTAAAAAGAAGTTCAATGCCTATAAAGATTTTGCCGGAAAAACCGTAGAAGAAATCTTCGACCCTGCATTGTTGGACAAAGCAAAATTGTATGAAGTGCACAATCTAAAGTCGGGTTATTTGAAAAATAATAATGGCAAATTTACTTTTGTACCGTTTTTAAATGTTTTGCAAGTGGCACCAATTACGTGTTTTGTAAAATCTAATTTTGATGGCGATGCTAAAGAAGAAGTTTTTGCTGCAGGAAATTATTTTGGTGTTACGCCTTACCATAGTAGATTTGATGGGTTTTCGGGTGCTTTAATCAAAAACGATAAAACCATTTTACTAGGCAATCAAATTGGAATTGATTTGACCCAAAAAGCAGTTAGACATTTGGACATATTGAATGTTAAAGGTAAAAAACACCTTTTAATAACCATCAATAATAAACCCGCAGAAGTATACGAATTACCAAGTTTGAAAAATTAAAAAATACACAATGAAATTTAAAATAGTTACCCTTGCAGCACTATGTATGTTGGTTGTTTCTTGCAAAAAAGAAAAGCCGATTGTAGTAACACCATCCGATTATGAAGCATCGATAGATAATGTAACTCAAATCTTGATTCACGATATTTTTTCGCCGCCTGTAGCCAGTAGGATTTATACCTATCCCAATATTGCGGCTTATGAGGTTATTTCTCAAAATAGCACTACTTACAATTCGCTTCAAGGTCAATTGAAAGGTTTGGATTCTATTCCGAGATTGGATGCTAAAAGTGGTGTCAATAAAAATGTAGCGGCTTTGGTAGCTCACATGGAAGTGAGTAAAGCGCTAGTTTTTTCAGAAGATTTGGTTGAAAAATTTCGCGATAGCTTGTATAAAAAATGGTCGGATGAAAATCCAAAAGAATTTGAAGTTTCCAAAGAATACGGGCTAAAAGTTGCCGAACGAATCAAAAAATGGATGGGAAAAGACAACTACAAACAAACTCGGACCTATCCAAAATTTTCTGTTTTTGCCAATGATAAATCGAGATGGCAACCTACGCCACCGTCTTATATGGATGCCGTTGAACCGCATTGGGGCGAAATAAGAACCTTGGTTTTAGATTCATCATCGCAGTTTAAACCTGCTCCTGCATTAAAGTATTCTACAGATAAAAATTCACCGTTTTTCAAACAAGTACAAGAAGTTTATGATATCAGTCAAATGATGATTAAAAAAGGTGATAAGTCTGAAGAAATGAAAATTGCACAATTTTGGGATTGCAATCCGTATGTAACCGTAAATCAAGGACACATGATGTTTGCCAAAAAGAAAATTACACCAGGTGGACACTGGATGGGAATTACCAAAATTGCCTGTAATTCTTCTAAAGCTGATTTTGATAAAACTGTTTATGCTTACACTGCAACTTCAATCGGATTGTTTGATGCGTTTATTAGTTGTTGGGATGAAAAATACAGAAGTAATGTGGTTCGTCCGGAAACAATTATCAATCAAAATATTGATGAAAACTGGCGTCCGTTATTGCAAACACCACCATTTCCAGAATACACAAGTGGACATTCGGTAGCCTCAACGTGTTCTTCTATAGTTTTGACTTCTGTTTTTGGAGAAAACTTTGTCTATTTAGATGATACAGAATTGCCATATAATTTACCAAGTAGAAAATTTAAATCGTTTAAAGATGCTGCCAAAGAAGCGTCTATGAGTCGTTTTTACGGTGGAATTCATTACAAAGCTGCTATAGAAAACGGAATTATTCAAGGTAGAAATGTGGGTGAATTTATTGTTAAAAAATTAAAATTCTTAAAAAAAGATGTTAAATAAAAAGAAATATTTTGTTGGATTTTTGATTGTTTTTGTTGCTTTTTTGATTTGGTATTTAGTTGTTAAAAAAAGTGATTATACAATTACATTTAAAGCAAAAACAGCTACCGCAACTGTTTTTCAAGGTATAAAAGATTGGTCTAATCAACAACTTAAAAGTAAGAACGAAAACTATGTTGTTTTAGAAAAAAACAATTTTGATTTCATTGCTCAAAAAATGATAAAAGGAAATCAAGTATTTAATTATTCGTGGTATTTGTCTTCAGATAACGATTCAATAACGGAAGTAAAAGTGGATATAAAAGAAGAAGGAAACAGTATTTACAATCGATTAACAGCACCTTTTTTTAAAACAAAATTCAAAGAAGAACAACTAAAAAAAATAAAGGATTTTAAAGAAGCACTTGAGGCACATTTGCAAAATTTTAAAGTCAAAATTAATGGAGAAGGTTCATCCCAAGAAGAGTTTGTTGCCTACATAAACATGAAAAGTGTTTTGCAAGAAAAAGCACAAATGATGATTATGAACGATGCGGCAATTTCATTATACTTAACTAATAATAAAATTAAAATTATAGGGAAGCCCTATGTTGAAATTGTAAAATGGGATTTAGATTCAGAACAAATTGAATTCAATTACTGTTTTCCAATAGATAGATCTACAATTTACATTGCAGATGAAAAAGTAAAATTCAAAACAATTCCAGCGATGAAAGGATTATCAGCAACCTATTATGGAAACATGAGAACTTCAGATAGGGCTTGGTTTGCTCTTTTAGATTATGCAAAAGAGCACAATATCAAACTTAATTATAAGCCTTTAGAACATTTTTTTGCAAATCCGTTCAATGGCGGAAATGAAATTGAGTGGGAAACACAAATCATTATTCCGTATTTAAAAAACTAATAGTATTTCCGAAAACGATTTCGTGTCGTTTCATGACGATTTTGATAGTAATAGTGCTGCTATATAGCTTAAGAGCTTTACATTTGAATATATGAAAATAATATGAAACTCATTATATAGTTAAGTTAGTTTTTCATATATTTTGTTTAAAATTAATAGTTTTCTTGTCTTTGTTGATGAGGAAACTATTTTTAATTTTTATAGGATTCAACTATGAGCATGAAAATAAAATTAAGTTTCTGGCAAATCATCAATATGAATGTAGGCTTTTTTGGCATTCAATATAGTTTTGGTTTGCAACAAAGTGCCGTCAATCCTATTTACGACTTTCTTGGTGCCCATCCAGATCAAATACCTTTTTTAAATCTTGCAGGTCCATTAACCGGATTGTTAGTACAGCCAATTATTGGAGCCTTGAGTGATAAAACTTGGTCGCCGCGACTTGGAGGAAGAAGAAAACCTTATTTTCTTGTAGGTGCTATAATGTGTAGTTTGGCATTATTTGCTTTTCCGTTTAGTAGTTCGTTGTGGATGGCAGCTGGGTTGCTTTGGATTTTAGACGTTGGAAATAACACAGCAATGGAACCTTATCGCGCTTTTATTGCCGATAAACTAGATGAAAATCAACAGCCGACTGGTTTTCAGGCACAAAGTTTTTTTACCGGATTGGGTCAAACATTAGCCAACATTTCATTATTTATTTTTCCAATGATTATTATTGGAACTACCGGAAAAATTCCTAATTGGGTTTTTGGGTCATTTATTTTTGGGGCCGTTTGTTCAATAGCAACCGTTTTATGGAGTATGAAAACAACTTCGGAGATTCCACCAACAGAAGAAGAAATACAAAAAATGAAGTCCGAAAAAATTAATGTTTTCACTCCATTTATTGATATTTTTGATGCAATAAAAGAGATGCCCAAAGTAATGTGGCAATTGGCATTAGTATATTTGTTTCAATGGTATGCCTTGTTTTGTTATTGGCAAAATTCATCTAAAAGCATTGCACTTTCTGTTTGGAATACCACTCCAGAAAAAAACATGAAATTATATGGTGAAGCTGTAAGTTGGACTGGATTAGTAAACGGTTGGTATAATGTTGTAACTTTTTTAGTGGCTTTTGCCTTAGTCGGTTTTGCTAAAAAATATTCTGCCAAATATGTTCATTTTATCTGTTTGACTTTTGCTGCGATTGGATTTTTAATTTTTCCACATATAGAAAATAAATATCTATTGTTTCCAGCCATTACAGGTTTTGGAATTGGATGGGCAAGCATGATGGGAATTCCTTATCTGATGATAGTAAGTAACATACCTAAAGAACGTTATGGTGTTTATATGGGAATTATTAACATGATGATCGTAATTCCAATGTTCATTCAAACAATCACTTTTGGATATATTATGAAACATTTTTTAAACAATGATCCCAGACAGGCAATAACTTTTGCGGGAGTTTTGTTAGTTTTGAGCGCCATTTGTACTTTATTTATGAAAACAAAAAAGCAAGCTATTAGTGAATAATTTAGCCTATCAAAAAGCAATTCAATTGTTGCATGATGTAGCTTCGCCAAATGGGTTTTTGGCAAGTGCAGAAAATACGTCCAATTATAAACGAGTTTGGGCACGCGATGGCGTTATTTGCGGATTGTCAGCATTAGCATCAGGTGACGAAAAACTTATTGAAACGTTCAAAAAAACATTGCAAACGTTAGCTAATAACCAACATCAAGTTGGAACTATTCCATCCAATGTATTAATTTCAGATGATAAAAATGAGGTTAGTTACGGCGGTTTAGCAGGAAGAGTAGATGCCGTAACTTGGTTTGTTATTGGAATTTGTCAATATGCTTTTTATAAAAAGGATGTCGATTTTGTTGCTCAATATGATTTGGAAATAGAAAAATGTCTTGCACTTTTAGACGCTTGGGAATTCAATAATAAACATTTATTATATGTGCCATTATCAGGAAATTGGGCTGACGAATACATTACAGATGGTTACACTTTATACGATCAATTGTTGCGCGTTTGGGCTTTAAAATCATATAATTATTTTGCTAAAAGCGATTTTATTACTCTAAAAATCAACAACATAACCAAACAAATAGAAACTAATTTCTTGCCGAATTCAAACGGTGAAAAATACCACGAACGCGCTTACAACGAAATGAAATTTAACGATTTTATGCCTTGTTCTTTTTCGCCTTCAGGTTATAAAACCAATTTCGATGCTTTCGCAAATTCTTTAGTAGTTTTATTAAATATTGGTTCTGCCGAATCTCAAGATAAAATTCTAAACTACTCACTTTCATTAGCGTCAGAAACTAAATTAGGATTACTTCCTGCTTTTTGGCCGCCAATTTTTGAAACTGATGAGCATTGGAATTTGCTAAAAAATAATTGCAAGTACGAATTTAGAAATTTTCCTTACGAATTTCACAATGGTGGAAGTTGGTCAATGGTCAATGGTTTCTTCGGATTGGCATTACATTCTAAATCTAAAACCTACGAAACGATAGCGATTTTAGAAAAAATAAATCACGCAAATGCCATAAAAGAGTATTCCTTTTACGAAAATTTTAACACCAATACACAAGAGCCAAACGGAGTTGCTTTTTGTGCCTGGAGTGCAGCAGCAGCGGTTTTAGTTCATCAATCAGTATATCATAATTTTAAAATTCTAGTTTAATTTGAAAACTATAGACATCATTTGCATAGGAGAAGTACTAATAGATTTTATTGGACATGAAGTCAATACTTCCATAAATAGAACCAAAGATTACCATAGATTTCTTGGTGGCTCACCTACAAATGTTGCGGTAAACGCATCTAGATTAGGTTTAAAATCTGTTATTGTGGCAACTTGTGGGCAAGATGGTTTAGGTGATTATATAGTTAGAAAATTGAAAGCTAATGAAGTAAATACTAATTATATTAGCAAATTAGAAACGGCACCAACATCAGTGATTTTTGTTTCAAAATCGACCGAAACACCCGATTTCATTCCATATCGTGAAGCCGATTGTAATATTTTAGAACATCAATTGCCAGACGAACTTCTTGAAAAAGCTAAAATATTTCACACAACTTGTTTTGCGTTAAGTAAAAATCCTGCGAGAGAAACAATTCTAAACCGTGCCAGAAAAGCCAAAGAATTAGGATTGCAATTAAGTATTGATGTTAATTTTTCAGAACGAATTTGGCCCAATAGAGAAGAAGCAAAGCAGGTTATAAAAGAATATTTATCAAATGATCCATTAGTAAAATTAAGTGAAGATGATTGTTACAGATTGTTTGCAGAAGTAAAATCGGAGGATTATATTTTTGACTATTTTCACAATCTTGGAGCAACAACAATTTGTTTGACGAAAGGTAAAAATGGTGTAGTTTTGTCAGATAAAAACCACGGTTTGTTTTTTCAAGAAGCATTACCAATTAATGAAGTTAAAGATGCAACCGGCGCAGGCGATGCCTTTTGGACAGGGTTTTTGTACGCTCAATTGCAACAAATAAATCTAGAAGATAGTATTTCAATTGCTCAAAAATTAGCGTCCTTAAAACTTCAAAATGTAGGAAGATTGCCTGATGGAATTGATTTTAAAGAATATCTAAAAGCATAATAAACAACCATAAATTAGTTTAAATGAAAAATGCAACCATAAAATTATCTTTGTTTTTTAACTATTTTGTGTTTGCAATATTGCTAAACTGCGTTGGAGTTGTCATGCTTCAAATGCAACTTAATTTTGGTGTTTCTAAAAGCGGTGCCTCCGTTCTTGAAGGATTTAAAGATTTACCAATTGCAATTGCGGCTTTTATTTTTGCTTCTTTTCTGCCCAAAATAGGGCTTAAAAAATCAATGCTCATTGCTTTGTCATTAGTAACAATTATTAGTAGTATTATGCCTTTTGCAGATGCTTTTTGGTATTTCAAACTTTTGTTTTTTGTAATTGGAGTTTCCTTTGCGCTTATCAAAGTTTCTATTTTTTCAACCATAGGATTATTAACCGATAACGAAAAAGAACATGGTAGTTTCATGAATTTTTTGGAAGCGATTTTTATGTCGGGAGTTATGCTTGGCGGATTTGTTTTTAGTTATTTTGTAAACGATGCCAATTCAAAATCTCGTGAATGGCTGCATATTTATTGGTTAATTTCTGGTTTGTCTTTACTAGCTTTTTTATTGTTATTGTTTTCAAAATTAGATGAGAGTGAAGCCAAAATTGAAAATACTTCAATTGAAAAAGATTTTAAAGAAATGATAGGATTGATTGTAAAATCACTAATAATCGTTTTTATACTTTCAATATTTTTTTATGTAATGATTGAACAAAGTTTTTCTACTTGGATGCCAACATTCTATAAAGAAATTCTTCATTCTCCAACAAGTGTTGCTGTTCAAGCAGGTTCTATTTTGGCAGGTGCAACATTTCTAGGTAGATTGCTTTCGGGTTTTGTTTTGTTACGTATAAAATGGATTTATTTTTTATCTTTTTGTTTGCTTGCAGTTGCTTCAATTGTAATTATTGTAATGCCTTTAGCCAAAAATATTGTTATTGAAAATGACCAACAAATGACATGGTTAAATGCACCTTTTGTGTTGTATTTATTGCCAATTATGGGATTGTTTTTAGCTCCAATATACCCAACATTAAATTCCACGATTCTTTCTTCGTTACCCAAATATATGCACAGTTCAATGGCTGGATTAATCGTCGTTTTTTCTGCGCTTGGTGGCACAACAGGCTCTATAATTACGGGTCACGTTTTCGAATCTTTTGACGGTACAACAGCCTTCTATTTCTCATTAATTCCAATAATATTTATTTTTATCTTAATTTGGATATTGTATAAAATGAATAAAAAAAATGCAATTACTCAAGCTTAATATTTCCGAGACACTTTCGCAACTTCTACTACAAGAAGATACTGACAAAGACAAAAGAATTACTATTGAAGACAAAGGAATAAAAAAATTTATTCTGCTATCTGATAGAAATCTTATTGCTATTGAAGGGACTTATTTTTTATCCAATTTATTGCAAGAATTAATTCTAGCACAAGAAAATAATTCAGATTTTATTGATGCTGACAAAATTTTTGAACTTCCAGCGAATAGAATTAATCGCATGATAAAAGATTATTTTTGGGATGGATTAACCCGAACAATGGATGAAAAAGGGTTAGAAAACATTCTAACTGATTCCAAATCTAAAGCGGAGAAATCTATTATATATGTCCCATTTACTGATGATTTTGCTTTTAGATATTACCAAGATTTGTCGTCTAAATTTAATTTAAAAGTAGTACAACTTCCCAAAAACATTACGCCTCAATATGTAAGTAGTATCAATGATGAAGGTGGAATTTTAGCACTTGCTTTGCAAACTATTGAAGGAAAAACGTCAGGATTGCCTTTTGTCGTTCCTGGAGGAAGATTTAATGAAATGTATGGTTGGGACAGTTATTTTGAAAATATAGGTTTGCTAATTGACGGAAAGTTGGATTTGGCAAAAAGTATGGTTGAAAATTTCACGTATCAAATTATGCATTACGGCAAAATTCTAAATGCCAATCGCTCGTATTATTTAACTCGAACGCAGCCTCCATTTTTTTCAAGTATGATTCGTGAGGTTTTTGACGCCATGCCTAACAAGGATTTGAATTGGCTTAAAAAGCAGTTGCAAGTTGCAATTACAGAATATGAAACGGTTTGGATGGTTGATGAAAATCGCCTAACCAAAAATGGATTGAATCGTTATTTAGCACAAGGAATTGGCTTGCCGCCAGAAACCGAACCCGGACATTATGATGAAATTTTAAAGCCTTTTGCAGATGAAATAAATTTGTCTATTTCGGAATATGAAAAGCTGTATTATCAACGCAAAATTGACAATCCCGAATTAGACGCTTATTTTATTCATGATAGAAGTGTTCGCGAAAGTGGTCATGATACTAGTTATCGTATTGAAGCAACTTGCGCTTCGTTGAACGTGGTTGAGTTGAATGCTATGTTGTATAAATACGAAACAGATTTTGCAACTTTAATAGCAGTATATTTTGAAGATGATTTTGAGTTTAACAATAAAAAACACAACAAAAATTATTGGTTGTCAAAATCAGAAAACAGAAAGAAATTAATAAACAAGTATCTGTGGAATGAAGAACATTCTTCCTTTTTTGACTACAATATTGAAGCCAAATCTCAAAATGTATTTTTATCAGCAACTAGTTTTTTTCCATTATGGGCAAATATTGCTTCACAAGAACAAGCCGATAAAATGATTCAGAATGCACTTCCAAAATTAATTTGTCTTGGTGGAATTGCAGGTTGTTCGGCAGAAGCACTAGCTATTGTAGATGAAAATCAAATGCAACGACAATGGGATTTCCCAAATGGTTGGCCACCACATCAAATCATTATTTGGCAAGGATTGTTGAATTATGGATATCACGAAAAAGCACAAGAATTAATTTATAGATGGCTCTGGATGATAACTAAAAATGCCTGTGATTATAACGGAACGGTTCCAGAAAAATACGACGTTGTAAGTGCTTCCCATAAAGTCTTTGCAGAATATGGTAATCAAGGCACCGATTTTGAATACATTACCCGTGAAGGTTTTGGTTGGATGAATGCCTCTTTTCAATACGGATTCAAACTATTGAATTCCGATTTAAAACTTAACTTAAATAAACTAACATCTCCAGAAAAATTATTTGTTTAACTCAAGCTTGTTTCAAATCAATTAAAATTATGCTTTTCTTTAAAAGAAATTGCATAAAAATTTCCTTTTTCGGCTGATACTTCTACCTTTGTAAGTCAGAATAAACAGAAAATAAAATGCACAAAGACAATAAACGTAGAGAAGCACTTTTATATCATGCCAAACCTACTCCAGGTAAAATAAAAGTTGTTCCTACCAAGAAATATGCTACACAACGAGATTTATCGTTGGCGTATTCACCAGGTGTTGCCGAACCTTGTTTAGAGATTGCAAAAGACGTAAACAACGTTTATAAATATACTTCAAAAGGAAATCTTGTTGCTGTAATTTCCAATGGTACAGCAGTATTAGGACTCGGTGACATTGGCCCAGAAGCTTCAAAGCCAGTAATGGAAGGAAAGGCATTGTTGTTCAAAATCTTTGCCGATATTGATGTTTTTGACATTGAAGTAGGCACAAAAGATATTGAAGAATTTATTGCTACTGTAAAAAATATTGCTCCCACTTTTGGAGGAATAAATCTAGAAGATATTAAAGCGCCAGAGTCATTTGAAATTGAAAGACGTCTTGTAGAAGAGTTGAATATTCCAGTAATGCATGATGACCAACACGGAACAGCAATCATTTCATCTGCCGCTTTGTTAAATGCTTTAGAATTAGCAAATAAAAATATAGAAGAAGTAAAACTAGTAGTCTCTGGTGCTGGTTCGGCTGCTTTAGCTTGTGCTAACTTATATGTTTTACTTGGTGTTCAACCAAAAAACATTATAATGTTTGACAAAGACGGTGTCTTATCTAGTGATAGAACCGATTTATCTGAATTACAAAAGAGATACACATTTGGCAAAAAAGAAATGAACTTGCAAGAAGCATTAGTAAATGCCGATGTTTTTTTAGGACTCTCAGCAGGTAATATTCTTACTTCACAAATGCTGCTTGGTATGGCAAAAGACCCAATTGTTTTTGCTATGGCAAATCCTACTCCAGAGATTGATTACAATGTGGCAATAGCTACTAGAAAAGATATTATCATGGCAACTGGTCGGTCTGACCATCCTAATCAAGTCAATAATGTTTTAGGTTTTCCTTATATTTTTCGTGGCGCATTAGATGTTAGAGCTACTAAAATCAACGAAGCTATGAAAATGGCTGCCGTTCGAGCTTTGGCTGCACTAGCAAAAGAATCTGTTCCTGAGCAAGTGAATATTGCCTATGGTGAAACCAGATTGAATTTTGGTAGAGATTATATAATCCCAAAACCATTTGACCCAAGATTGATAACTATGGTTGCTCCAGCTGTTGCAAAAGCAGCAATGGATAGTGGCGTAGCTTTACATCCAATAACCGATTGGGAAAAATATGAAGAAGAATTATTAGAACGAATGGGTTCTGATAACAAAATGGTTAGATTATTAACCAATCGTGCTAAAACCGATCCAAAACGTATTGTTTTTGCAGAAGCTGATCAATTGGATGTACTTAAAGCAGCTCAAATTGTTTATGAAGAAGGTATTGGTTATCCAATTTTGTTAGGACGAAAAGAAGATATTTTGGAACTAAAAGAAGAAATTGGTTTTGATGCCGATGTGCCAATTTTTGATCCAAAAACCAAAGAAGAAGACAAACGCAGGCTAGAATACGCCGATATCTATTGGAAAGAAAGAAACCGAAGAGGAATATCGTTGCTTGATGCTCAAAAATGGATGCGCGAACGCAATTATTTTGCCGCAATGATGGTCAATCAAGGTGATGCAGATGCAATGTTGTCGGGTTATTCTAGGAGTTATCCAACGGTTGTAAAGCCTTTAATGCAGTTGATTGGTAAAGCACCAGGAATTTCATTAATTGCAACTACTAACATGATGATGACCAATCGCGGACCAATGTTTTTGTCAGATACTGCAATAAATCCTGATCCATCAGCAGATGATTTAGCAAAAATTGCTTTGATGACCGAAAAAACAGTTCGTATGTTTGGAATGGAGCCTGTAATTGCAATGGTTTCATTTTCTAATTTTGGATCTTCATCACATGAAAGCGCCAATAAAGTTCGTGAAGCAGTAGCTTACTTACATCATTATTATCCTGATTTGATTGTTGATGGTGAAATTCAAGCAGATTTTGCTTTAAATCCAGAAATGCTCAAAGCCAAATTTCCGTTTTCTAAATTGGCAGGAAAAAAAGTAAATACCTTAATTTTTCCAAATTTAGAATCGGCAAATATAACCTACAAGCTATTGAAAGAATTGTACAAAGTAGATTCAATTGGACCAATCATGCTCGGAATGGACAAACCAGTTCACATTTTTCAACTAGGAGCAAGCGTTGAAGAAATGGTAAATATGGCTGCTGTTGCTGTGGTCGATGCACAAGAAAAATCGAAACGAATTAAGAATTTTGACGTAAAAAAGTAGCATTAAATCGGCAATAGTTATGCTAATTAAAGATTTTTGTTATATTTGGAATTACATAGGTTAAATTATGATAGCACACATTCAAGGAAAATTAGTTGAAAAAACACCAACAGAAGTTGTAATAGACTGCAATGGTGTTGGTTATCATATTAATATTTCTTTGCATACCTATTCGTTATTGCCTAAAACCGATTTTATAAAATTGTTTACCCACTTGATAATCAAAGAAGATTCTCATTCGTTGTATGGATTTGTAGAAAAATCGGAAAAAGAAATTTTTAAAATGCTATTGACCGTTTCTGGTATTGGAGCAGGAATTGCAAGAACGATGTTGTCATCAATAGAACCCAAACAAATCATTCAAGCTTTGGCTAGTGGTGATGTAGGAACAATTCAGTCTATCAAAGGAATTGGAAGTAAAACTGCCCAACGAGCAATCCTTGATTTGAAGGATAAAGTGTTAAAAATTTACGATTTAGACGAAATTTCGCTTACTCAAAACAATACAAATCGAGATGAAGCGTTATCTGCTTTGGAGGTTTTAGGTTTTGTTAGAAAAACTTCCGAAAAAATAGTAGATAAAGTGATAAGTCAAAATCCGGATGCCACCGTTGAAATAATTATTAAACAAGCATTAAAAAATTTATAATTGTTGGAAACACATTACAATAAATACACAAAAGTGGTGCAGAAACTAACCTTCATTTTACTAATGATGTTAGTCGGTCAAGTGTCTGTTGCGCAAGTTACACCAACTCCTACACCAACAACAACGCCGGTTCAAACACCAGATTCTACAGGATATAATACCGGAAGTATTAAAATTGACAATCCAAAAAGCATTGTTGAGGCCTATACTTATGATCCTGCAACCGATCGCTATATTCTTACCAAAACATTTGAAGGATTTAATATTAATTATCCAATTATTCTTACTCCAAAAGAATATGAACGATTGGTTCTTAAAGAATCGATGCACAATTATTTCAAAGACAAATCGGATGCCATTGATGGTAAAAAAGCAGCCAGTTTAGATAAAAAGAAAAATTTGCTTCCAAGATATTATGTCAATTCAAGTTTCTTTGAAGCTATATTTGGATCCAATACTATTGATGTAAAACCAACAGGTTCAGCCGAAATTGATTTAGGATTTAGACATACCAAACAAGATAATCCATCATTTTCTCCAAGAAATAGATCTACTACCACTTTTGATTTCAATCAAAGAATCAGCATGAGTTTGATGGGAAAAGTAGGTACTCGATTGAATGTAAATGCCAATTATGATACCCAATCTACTTTTGCATTTCAAAACCTTATAAAACTTTCGTTTGACCCAACGGCCTCTGGAAATGACGATTCGATTATCAAAAAAATTGAAGTTGGAAATGTGAGCATGCCACTTAATAGCTCATTAATAAGAGGTGCACAAAGTTTGTTTGGTGTTAAAACACAATTACAATTTGGAAAAACTACAGTTAATGCAGTTTTTGCAGAACAAAAATCACAAACCAAAACGGTTACTGCTCAAGGTGGCGGAACGGTTCAAAACTTTGAAATGTTTGCCCAAGAATATGATGCCGACAGGCACTTTTTCTTATCGCAATATTTCAAAAATAGATACGATTATGCTTTAAGAAATTATCCGTTAATTGATAGTAGAGTTCAAATTACCCGTGTTGAGGTTTGGATTACCAATAAACAAAATCGTGTAAGTACAACTAGTAATAATTTAAGAAATATTATAGCACTTCAAGATTTAGGAGAATCGCGTTTAACTGATTTGTCAACATCTAGTGAACTAGATTATGATAAAGTGGTTGCAATTGCAGCTGGGGATCTTAATGTTGGTTTGCCCAATGATTTCTTTTTAGTTCCTAAAGATACACCACCAAATAATAGTAATAATAGATACGATCCAGGTTTAATAATACCAGCAACACCACCAAATCCTAATTATCCGGGGTTGTTGAATACTAATATTAGAGCGATTGTTACTTCAAATATTGGGTTTAATAATACGGTTCCTGTTAATGAAGGAACCGATTATGGGAAGCTTGAAAATGCCCGAAAATTACTTCCGAACGAGTTTACTTATAATACGCAATTAGGATATGTGTCGTTGCAACAACGATTAGCCAATGACGAGGTTTTAGCGGTAGCTTATCAATATACAATTGGCGATCAAGTCTATCAAGTTGGAGAGTTTGGAACAGACGGTGTTGAGGCAACTCAAGTTAGTGCTACTGGAATTCCTACTTCGCAATCGTTGGTTTTAAAAATGCTTAAAAGTAGTTTGACCAATGTTCAAAAACCAATTTGGGGATTGATGATGAAAAACATCTATCAAATTCCGAGTGGTTTTCAATTGCAGAAAGAAGATTTTAAATTCAATATCTTATATACCGATCCATCTCCGTTAAACTATATTACACCCGCTACCACAACATCACCACTTCCAACAGATGTTGCCGATACGCCTTTGATGAAAGTTTTTGGATTAGACAGATTGAATTATAACAATGACCCACAAACTGGTGGTGATGGTTTCTTCGATTTTATTCCAGGGATGACTGTTGATCAACAAAATGGTAGAATTATCTTTACTTCTGTTGAACCATTTGGAAAGTATTTGTTTGAAAAATTAAGAACCAATGCAACTGAAAATTATTATGAAGATTATTATTCAACGCAACCAACACCGATAACCAATACATTCAACCCTAACCAGTCTAAATATGTCTTCCGTGAGTTGTATAGAAGCACACAAGCAAAAGCATTACAAGACAGCCAAAAGAATAAATTCCAATTGAAAGGAAAATTCAAATCGTCGGGTGGTGATGGAATTCCTATTGGTGCTTTTAATGTACCAAAAGGTTCGGTAGTAGTTACTGCTGGAGGTAGAAAATTGGTTGAAGGTGTAGATTATACCGTAAATTATCAAGCAGGTAGAGTTCAAATTCTTGATCCAGCTTTAACGGCTTCTAATACACCAATTCAAGTTTCGGTTGAAAACAACTCTACTTTTGGAAGACAAACCAAGCGTTTTTATGGAATTAATGTAGAACATAAATTCTCTGATAAATTCCTTGTTGGAGCCACTTATTTAAGAATGGCGGAACGTCCATTTACTCAGAAAACCAACTATGGTCAAGAATCTGTAAACAATACTATTTATGGTTTAAATACCAGTTTCTCTTCTGAAGTTCCTTTTTTAACTCGATTGGTAAATAAACTTCCTAATATTGATACCGATGTTCCTTCTAATGTTTCTTTTAGAGGTGAAGTTGCTTATCTAAAACCGGGAACTCCAAAAGCCGATAGATTCAATGGTGAATCAACCGTTTATGTAGAAGATTTTGAAGGTTCTCAAACCAATATCGATGTAAAATCTCCTTATTCATGGTTTTTATCAGCAACGCCAATTAAGCCAACTCTTGGTTTTCCAACAGAATACAATGATTTTGGAGGGAATGCAATGACATTAGATTATGGTTATAAAAGAGCCAAATTGTCGTGGTATAGTATTGATCCAATTTTTTATACACAAAGACCATCCGGAATTTCCGACGAAGATTTGTCGTTCAATAGCACCAGAAGAATTTATAGCTCGGAGTTATATCCTGCAACAGTAATAGCTTCTGGACAATCTCAAGTCGTTAATACGTTAGATTTGACGTTTTTCCCAAAAGAACGTGGTCCATACAATTTCAATCCTGCAACAGCTTCGGATAACACTATTCCTAATCCTCAAGATAATTTTGGTGGTATAGTTCGTGCATTAAACTCGACTAATTTTGAACAATCCAATATTGAATACATCCAGTTTTGGATGATGGATCCTTTCTATGATCCTGATAGTCCTGCTGGAGTTGGAGCTGCACCATCTGCAACCAATAAAGGAAAAGTATATTTCAATTTAGGTGAAATATCGGAGGATGTTCTTCAAGATGGTAGAAAATTCTATGAAAATGGGGTTGGAAATAATCAAGTAGTGGTCAATCCACAACCAATTTGGGGAGATGTCCCTGCTTCACAATCTTTAATTTATGCTTTCGATTCTAATCAAGACAATAGAACTTCTCAAGATATAGGATATAATGGGTTAAATGACGGACAAGAAGCGGCTAAGTTTCCAGCTTTTGCAGCCTTTCCTGATCCTGCCGAAGATAATTATAAATACTTCTTGAATACAACAGGAACTGTTTTTGACAGATATAAATATTATAATGGTACCGAAGGTAACTCGCCTGTAACTGTAACTGATACCAATAGAGGTTCTACTACGGTTCCTGATGTTGAAGATATTAATAGAGATAACACCATGAGTACTATCAATGCTTATTATGAATATGCTGTTGATATTGATGAAACAAAATTTAATGTTGGACAAAATTACATTACTAATATTCAGTTAACTCAAGTTTCTCTTGCTAATGGAGAAACAAGACATGCTAAATGGATTCAGTTTAAAATTCCAATCAATCAACCAAGAAATATTATTGGAAGTATTTCCGATTTTCGTTCTATTAGATTTATGAGAATGTTCATGACTAAATTTAGTGACCAAATGACACTTCGTTTTGGAGCCTTAGATTTGGTACGTGGTGATTGGAGAAAATATGAAAACACATTAGATCCAGCGGATACAGATACTACAGATGATGATACCGATTATGATTCAGCAGCGGTAAACGTTCAAGAAAATGGAACAAGATCTCCTATTAATTATGTGATGCCTCCAGGAGTTGAGTTAGAACAATTGTATAATAACAACACATTAATTCCTCAAAACGAGCAATCGTTATCAATAAAAATAGGAAGCACAATAGATAATGGTTTAGAACCAGCCGATTCAAGAGCCGTGTTTAAAAATATTAGTGTTGATATGCGTCAGTACAAAAGATTGAAAATGTTCATGCACGCTGAAGCAATTCCAACCAATCCAAATTCAATTGAAGATGATGAAATATCTGGATATGTACGTTTTGGTGGTGACTTTACCGATAACTTTTATCAAGTTGAAAAACCTTTAAAGAAAACTCAGTTTGGAGATAATTCAAGAGAAGGTGTTTGGCCAGAAGCCAACATGTTGGATATTTCACTAGAGCTTTTAACCCGAATGAAAATTCTTGCTATGACTCATGTTTATACAGCAGCGGGTCAAATTTATTATCCAGATGATGACACTAGCTTACCTGATGGTGATGGTGATCCTAATTTACGTTTGGGTATTCGAGGAAATCCTAACTTTGGACTGGTTAGAATGTTAATGCTTGGAGTTAAAAATAATACTAACAAATTAAATACAGCGCAACATCCATTAAACCCGAGACGTGTTAAAGGTGAAGTTTGGTTCAACGAACTTCGTTTGGCTCAAATGGATAATAAAGGTGGTATGGCAGCCGTGGGTAGTATGGATGCCAATCTAGCTGATTTTGCCAATGTCTCTGCAACAGGTAAAATGAGTACTATAGGATTTGGAGCTTTAGAGCAAGGGCCAAATGAACGCAGCAAAGAAGATGTGTTGCAGTATAACATTGTTACCAACATGAGTTTGGGTAAATTATTGCCTAAAACCTATCATGTTAATTTGCCTTTTAATTATTCTATCGGAGAAGAGTTTATTACACCAAAATACGATCCATTCAATCAAGATATTGAGTTGAAACAATTGATTGATGTAACAACTGATGCTGCAGCTAAGAAAAATTTAAAAGACAGAGCCATAGATTATACCAAAAGAAAAAGTATCAACTTTATTGGTATTAAAAAGGAACGCGGCGAAAAACAAAAGCCACATTTTTATGATCCAGAAAATCTAACATTGTCTTATACTTTCAATCAAGTGGAAAGACATACTTATGAATTAGAAAATTATGTTGACCAAAAAGTTAGCACTACTGCCGATTATACTTTTGCTTTTCAACCAAAACCGGTTGAACCACTTAAACAAGTAAAAGTATTTAAGAAAAGTAGTTATTGGAAAATGTTGAGTGATTTTAACTTTAACTATGTGCCAACTAATGTTTCTTTCAGCTCGAATATTACAAGACAATTCAACAGACAACAGTTTAGATTGGTTGATGTTGAGGGTATCGGATTGGAAGCTTTGTATCAAAGAAACTTCTTGTTTAATTATCAATATGGATTTAATTATAATCTTACAAAAGCATTGAAGCTTAATTTTACTGCTACATCCAACAATATTGTAAGAAACTATATGAAAGAAGACAATACGCCTGATAACTCCTATACGGTTTGGACGGATTATTGGAATATTGGTACTCCAAATCAACACAACCAACAAATTACTCTTAATTATGAGTTGCCTCTTGCCAAACTTCCATTTTTGAGTTTTGTAAAATCAACTTATACCTATACCGGAAATTATAGTTGGCAACATTCATCATTAGCAATGTCATCAGTAATTGATTCGGGTATTGAATATAACCTAGGTAGTACTATTCAAAATTCGGGTTCTCATAAATTGAATTCAGCGTTCAATATGGAAACTTTTTACAAGTATATTGGACTTTCTAAACAAAAGAAACCAGCTAAAGTTGCTCCAGTTGGACCACCAAAACCAGGAGAAAAGTTGAGTGCTGTAAAAGCAGTGCCAACTAAAGACTCTAATATTTTTGTGGATGGTTTAATAGGTATAATTACAAGCGTAAAAAACATTCAGATAAATTATTCTGAAAATCAAGGAACGGCTTTGCCAGGATTTATTCCAGGTGTTGGTTTCTTTGGAACGGCGAAACCATCTTTAGGATTTGCCTTTGGAGCTCAAGATGATATTCGTTTTGAAGCGGCTAAGAATGGTTGGTTGACTAACTATCCAAACTTCAATCAAAACTATACTCATGTTCTTACAAGAGCTTTAGATTTTACTGCTAATATGGATGTATTCCCTGACTTTAAGATTGATTTGAGTGCTAACAGAACCTATGCCGATAATTACTCAGAGCAATATGATGTAACTAATGGACAGTATAATTCAAGATCACCTTATAACACCGGAAACTTTGCCATTTCTACTGTTTTAATTAAAACAGCTTTCAAGAGTAGTGACGAATTTGGTTCGGTAGCTTTTGATGAATTTAGAAATAACCGACTTATTGTTGCCAATAGATTAGCTACCCAAAGAGGAATTGATATTAACGACCCATTAAATATTAATGCTGAAGGGTATCCTAAAGGATATGGCAAGAACAATCAAGAAGTATTGTTGCCAGCTTTCTTGGCTGCTTATACAGGTTCTGATGCTTCAAGTTCTTCTTTAGGAATTTTTAGAAATATTCCTATTCCTAACTGGAACATTAAGTATACTGGATTGATGCGTTACAAATTCTTTAAAGATAAATTCAAACGTTTCTCTATTCAACATGCTTACAAAGCATCTTATACTATTAATGCATTCCGTTCTAATTTAGATTACAACCAACATGCTGGTGAAATTAATCCACTTAATGGTAATTTCTATAATGCCACTATTATTGGAAATGTCAATTTAGTAGAACAATTCAACCCATTAATTAGATTGGATTTTGAAACTAAGAGCTCGTTTAAAATTCTTGCCGAAATGAAAAAAGACAGAGCACTTTCTTTAAGTTTTGATAATAATTTGCTTACCGAAGTAAAAGGAATTGAATATGTAATTGGAACTGGATACCGATTTAAAGACGTTATTTTCTCAACTAAAATGGCAGACAATCCTTCTGGAATTATTAAAAGTGATATTAACCTGAAAATTGATTTTTCTTATAGAAACAACAAGACCATTGTTCGTTATTTAGATTATAATAACAATCAATTGGGTGGCGGACAAAATATATGGTCGTTTAAGTTAACTGCGGATTATTCATTCAGTAAAAACCTAACTGCTATTTTATATTATGACCATTCATTTTCTAAAGCCGTTATTTCAACATCATTTCCATTAACCAATATCAGAGGTGGATTTACACTGCGATATAACTTTGGAAATTAATGAAAATTACAATAGAATCATTTTAACATTTTAAGAATAAACAATACATTTGACCCGAATTTAAAACAAACAAACAAATGAACATACCAACTAATTTAAAATACACAAAAGACCACGAATGGATTTCTATGGATGGCGATGTAGCAACTATCGGAATTACAGATTTTGCACAAAGCGAACTTGGTGATATCGTTTATGTAGAAGTAGAAACATTAGACCAAACTTTAGACAAAGACGAAGTTTTTGGAACTGTAGAAGCTGTAAAAACTGTATCTGATTTATTCTTGCCAATGGCTGGAGAAATCATTGAATTCAATGACAGTTTAGAGCGTACTCCAGAAACCGTAAACTCTGATCCTTATGGAGCAGGATGGATGGTGAAGGTAAAAGTATCTGATGTATCGCAATGGGATGAATTGTTAGATAGCGAAGCTTATGGCAATTTAATCGGTGCTTAATAAAAAAACATATTTCCTACTTGCTTTACTGTGGACATGTATCGTTACCGTTCTCAGCTTGATAACCATTAAAAGTGATATTGGAAGCTCCATTAAAATAGAGAACAAAGA